>JANNQK010000118.1:0-2430 GCA_031400715.1 Actinomycetes bacterium
GAACTCGCTTCCCGTCGCTCAACTCATCAAGGGCAGGGTGATGACCACGGTGCTCCTCGGCGTCTACGCCATCGTGTGGGGGATCATCATCGCCGTCCCCTTCGCAGTTCGCCAGGCCTACAAGCGTGACAGCGCGTTCGACAAGATCGGCAGCGGTCTGTCGTTCGCGTTCGTGTCGGCGCCGGCCATCGTGCTCGCCCCGATCCTCACGCTCATCCTGATCAAGGAGAACACGATCACCCTCTGGTGGCCGCTGAACGACTACCAGGTCACCTTCGGAGGGTGGTTCCCGCGCATCGGCAACAAGGTGTACCCGTGGCAGGACCTCGGCGAACACTTCCGGAACTTCTTCGTTCCCACGCTGGTGCTCACCCTGCCGATCGCCGCCGTGTTCAGCCGGCTGCTCCGTGGCGACATGGTGCAAACACTGCAGGCCGACTTCGTCACCCTGGCCAGCGCCAAAGGCGTCTCGCCCCGGCGAGTTCTGTGGGTACACGCCCTGCGCAACTCGCTGTTCTCGCTGCTCACCAGCGTGGGACTCCAGATCGGCGGCATCGTCGGCGGCGCGATCGTCGCCGAGACGTTCTTCGATCTCGACGGCATGGGCACCATGCTCGTCGTCGCAATCTTGAGCAAGGACCTGTTCACCGTCCAGAGTGCCGCAGCCATTCTCGTTGCGAGCGTCGTGGTCGTGAACCTCACTGTCGATCTGCTGTACGCCGTGCTCGATCCACGTATCCGCCACGCCCGAGCGCTCGCCTGAAGACCAACGGGGATCAGCCATGACGACCACCATCGCACCTTCCACCGCAATGACTCCCGCATCGCCGGAGCCGGCGGCCGAACTCGCTCCCCGCAAGCGGCGTTTCAAGCGGCCCCCCATCGGATACGCGTTCGCCGTGGTGTTCCTGGTGACGTTGACGCTGATGGCGTTCCTCGCCGACTACCTGCCGTTCATCCCCTATCCCGATGCGAAGATCCTTGGCCCCGATGGCAAGGTGGGGCGGTACGACTGGGGGCCCAGCTGGACGGCATGGTTCGGTACCGACGGAGTGAGCAACGACGTCTTCTCGAAGACGATCTACGGCGCACGGACGTCGCTTCAGGTCGGGGTGTTCGCCACGGTGCTCGGCATCGTCGTCGGCGGCGCACTCGGCGTGATCGCTGGGTACTTCCGTGGCATGGTCGATCGTGTCGTGATGATCATCACCGACTGCCTGCTCGCGCTGCCTGCACTCTTGCTGGCGATCATCCTCGTGAACCGGCTCGACGACTATCGCCTCGACACTGCGTGGCTCGGCTGGTTGAGCCGGAAGTGGCAGATCGTGCTCACCCTCGGCATCCTTGCCATCGCACCCCTTGCTCGAATCGTTCGGGCCCAGACCCTGTCGCTGCGCGAGCGTGAGTTCGTGCTCGCTGCGCGCAGCATCGGCGCCAAGCCTGGACGAGTGATGCTCAGAGAGATCCTCCCCAATCTGATCCCGGTGATCCTCACCGTGGCGTTCACCGGCCTCAGCATCCTGATCGCTGCCGAGGGTGCGCTCGCCTTCCTCGGCCTCGGCGTCGAAGTCGGCACGCCCACCTGGGGCAAGCTGATCGACGAGAACCGCAACAAGATCGACGAGTCGTGGTGGGCGACGATCTTCCCCTGCATGATGCTGTTCCTCACCGTGTTGTCGTTCAACCTCATCGGCGAACGGCTCAGCCGTCGCTTCGACATCCGACAGGCTGGTGTATGAGCACACAGATTCAGGCGACGTCGCGTGACATCGACGGACCGCTGCTCGAACTGAAAGACGTCACCACCCACTTCAAGACCGAGCGGGGCCTCGTGCGCGCGGTGGATGGTGTGAGCTTCACCTTGGAACGTGGCAAGGCGCTCGGCATCGTCGGCGAATCGGGTTCGGGCAAGACCATCCTGTCCCGTTCGATCATGGGTCTTCTCCCACCCCGCGGCACGATCCGTGGCGGCAGCATCAAGTTCGAGGGTCGCGAGATCGGCAACCTCGACCGCAAGGCGATGCGCAGCGTGTGGGGCAAGGAAATGGCGATGATCTTCCAGGATCCGATGACATCGCTGAACCCGGTGATGAAGATCGGCAAGCAGATCGCCGAACCCCTCCAGATCCACCTCGGGATGACCAAGCAGAACGCCTGGGCGACGGCCGAGCGATTGATGCAGGACGTTCGCATCCCTGAGGCCAAGCGGCGTCTCGACCAGTACCCGCACGAGATGTCGGGTGGCATGCGCCAACGGGTGATGATCGCGATCGCGCTCGCCTGCGGTCCCACCGCACTGTTCGCCGACGAGCCCACGACAGCACTCGACGTCACGGTGCAGGCGCAGATCCTCGACCTGCTCGGCGAGCAGCGCAAGGACCGCAACATGTCGCTCGTTCTGGCGACGACGCCGAGGTCGTGGGTCACCAG
>JANNQK010000119.1:0-2561 GCA_031400715.1 Actinomycetes bacterium
ATCGGCGATCCGTGCCATCGGGATCAGCGTGTCGCCGCCGAGGAACACGATGTGCTCGAACTGCCCGCGCCGCGGGTCGATGATGGTCGAGTTGATCGCGGCCACCACGGCGTTCGCGGCCTCGGGATCGCACGATCCGGCGGCGCTGTCCCACGCGGCGTACGCGGCGCGCACGGTGGGGTAGGCGTCGACGGGGACGACGACCGGCGCGACCCCGAGCTCCGGGTTGGCCCCGAGGTAGGTCGTCAGGCGGCCGATCGCCGCGGTGACCGCGGTGCGGGCCTCGGGCGTGTAGAGCTGTTCGATGCGGGACTGGTTGACGAGGATGAGCGTGTTCGCCGCGGCCGGGATCGCGGGCGCCGTGGGGAACACGTTCGTGGCGGCCAACGGGCGCAGGATGTCGCTGGTCGCGCGGCAGGCCGGCGGGGCATCTCCTTCGCGGATCTTGAGCTGGAGCGATGCCGGTGCGACGTTGGTGGCGCCGTTCGCGCCGTACACCTGCACGAAGTAGGTGCCCGCAGGGAGCCGATCGGTGGTGATGATCTCACTGGCGGTACCCGACTGGTTCGACGTCGCGATCAGGCGCAGGCTCGGGTCGAGCGTGTCGAGCCTCACGAAGTCGTTGATGGAGGCGGCGTCGGCACCATCGGCGTCGGGATCGAGGACCGGCGACAGCGGGGCTTCGGGGCCGACCGGGCTCAGGGCAGCCGCGACCCGCGTGTCGGCCGGACGGCCCCACACGACCACGTCGAGATCGGCATCCAGGTTGGAGAGCTGAGCGACGAGGCTGTCGTTCTCCTGGAGTTCGATCTGGTACACGTCGATGTCGGTCGAGGTGGGGATGTAGCTGAGGTACACCACGCCTTCTCTTGCCGGGGTCGTCCGGCGTGGCGAACCCGTGCCGGCGGAGAGCTGGAAGTCGTTGGGTTCGCTGCCCTCAGCCACGGTGACCGATGCCGACGAGGTCGCCGATACGTCGGTACCGACGACCCGCGCTGTCGCGGTGAGCGAGGTTGCACCCAGACGAAGAGCGGGCAGCACATCGAACGTGATCCGGACCGGTGTGGCGCCACCGGGGGCGACCTGCGACCAGACGAGGGTCTGGCCCACCTGGGTCGGCTCCTGTGCGGTGCCACCGACGAGTGCGCTCCCGGCCACATAGGTGGCCTGCGAAGGCAACTGCACCTCGACGTTGACGTTCTGCGCGGTCGCCGCGGTCAGGGTGAACGAGGCGTCGAAGGTGGTTGCACCGATCGTGCCGGCCGGGAGCGAACGCTCGTCGAACGTGTCGAACTCCGTCCCGCCCGCAGCCAGCGATGCGGGATCGACCAAGGCGAGGAGCAGATCGCCCAGCGTGAACTCGTCGAGCAAGCTGCCGAGTCGCGGCAGGAGCTGCTCGATCGTCGTGGCATCGAACCCGGGCAAGCCGACCAGATCTTGCAGGGTCATCCGACCGAGCTGAGCCTGGGTGAGGTCGCCGAGATCCTTGTTGAGCGCTGTGATCTGGGCCAGCAGGGTGCTTCCGACGAGGGCCGTCAGCTGATCGACCGTGATGTAGTCGAGCAGCGAACCGAGGGCCTCGAGCGAGACCGGACCTGTGGAGGCGTCGACTAGGTCGCCGACCGTGAGCACCCCGGGATCGCCTTGGTTGGCGAGGAGCTCTTCGACCCTCGCCGTCGACGGCCAGCTGTCCACCACTGCCTGGAGTTCGGCCACGGTGTACGGAGCATTCGTGTTCGGGTTGGTCGCATGTCCGATGAGGTCACCGACGCTCGCGTTCCCCAGCCCGGCGCCGAGGTTGCCGAGGGTGATCGTCGCGAACTCGGCGCGGTCGGTCGGGAGATCTCCGAGGGTGAGGTCGTCGAGCGTGGTGAGCTCGGCCATCGTGAAGTCGGTGGGCAGTCCACCGATGGCTGCGGTCAGTTGAGCAGCGGTGAAGCCGCTGAACGCTGAGGCGATCTCGCCGAGGCGGATGCCTTCTGCTGCGGCGAGGATGTCACCGAAGGTCGTGGCCGGCGGCACGGCGCCCGCTGCGAACGCATCACCGAGGGTGGCCCGCGCACAGTCGACGAGCTGGCAGTTGATCGCACCGACCCCGGTGATCGCCCGCAACGGGATGGCCCTCAACGGGGAACCGAGGACGTCGATCGCCCGCAACGGGATCGCCCGCAACGGTGTGCCGTTCACCTCGATCGCCCGCAACGGGATCGCCCTCAACGGGATCGCCCGCAACGGGATCGCACGCAACGGCGTGCCGTTCACCTCGATCGCCCGCAACGGGATCGCCCGGAGTGGGATCGCACGCAGCGGGATCGCCCGGAGCGGGATCGCCCGCAACGGCGAAGCCTGCAGGTCGATCGCCCGGAGCGGGATGGCGGCGAGCGGCGACCCCTCGATGTCGATCGCACGCAACGGGATCGCCCGCAAGGGACTCGCCTCGAGATCGATCGCACGCATCGGGATGGCACGCAGCGGGATCGCCCGCAGCGGGATCGCCACTATTGCCCACGCATCTTGGTCGTATCCGGGCAACCGGGGGTGGGTTTCGTCCCGCATCAGCC
>JANNQK010000120.1:0-13203 GCA_031400715.1 Actinomycetes bacterium
ATCACCGGGATGCTCGTGCTGCTCGCGTCGGCGTTCGGACACGACGATCCTCGCCTGGATCCGACGGCCGATTGGTTGGTCGACCAGCAGCTCGATGACGGAGGCTGGAACTGCGAGTCGATCCGGCGCGGATCCACCCACGGTTCGTTCCACACCTCGATCACCGTGCTCGAAGCGTTGCTCGCCTACGAGCGATCCGGTGGGACCGTTCCTGTCGCGAGCGCGATGGCTGCGGGCCGGCAGTTCTTCCTCGATCACCGTCTCTACCGATCCCATCGAACCGGTGCGGTGATCGACCCTGCGTTCACTCGTTTCCCGTTCCCGCCGCAATGGCACTTCGACGTGCTGCGCGGTCTCGAACACTTCCGCGCCGCGGGGACAGAACCCGACGAACGGCTCAGCGACGCGATCGATGTGGTGCGTCGGGCGCAACGCGCCGACGGCACCTGGCCGCTGCATCGGCTGCATCCGGGCCGCTACTGGTTCCCCCTCGAATCGCGTGGTGCGAGTCGGTGGTCCACCTTGCGAGCACTGCGCGTGTTGGCGTGGTGGGATCGATGAGGCGACGATGACCCGCGCCGACGTGCTCTCATGGATCGTCGCCTCCTCCGAACCGGCGGCCCGGTGGATCGTGCACGCCCACCTGCTCGATGGAGCGGAACACGATCGGCTCGCAGCCGCCGAGCATGCCGCAGTGCTCGCTGATCCGGGGACGCAGGAGCTGATCGCCCGCCTGCCCGACTGGGAGAGAGCAGCTCATCTGTCCGGCCATCAGAGCCCGGCCTTCGCCCCGAACCTGCTCGGTCTGCTTGCCGACATGGGCGTCGGAGGTGGCGACGACGACAGGATCGAACACGTCCTCGACGCCATGCTCCGCCATCAGCTCCCCGACGGGCGACTCGCCTTGTTCGCGACGGGCCGCGATGTGCCACAGGGGGCGTGGGGCTCGCTGCTCTGCGACACGCACTCGATCACCGAAGTCCTGCTGCGCTTCGGACGACACGCCGACCCTCGTGTCGCTCGGGCGCTGCTGACCATGGTCGACGACCTGACCGTCACATCCCAGGGTCGTGCCTGGCCGTGTCGCCCGGACGACGAGAGCGGCTTCCGCGGACCTGGCCGCAAGCACGACTTCTGTCCACAAGCGACACTCGAAGCGTTGCGCGCGTGGTCGTACATGCCCATGGCACAGCGACCCGAAGCGCTCCACGACATCGCTCGTGTGTCGTTGCGGGCATGGACGGCGCGGGCCGACGAGCAGCCGTACATGTTCGGTCACGGGTCGCGATTCAAGGTGGTGAAGTGGCCGACGACCTGGTACGACATCCATGCGGTGCTCGACACCCTGGGCCGCTACCCCGAGCTGTGGCGCGGTCGGGATTCCGATGCCGGCGATCGGCGCGCGCTCGTCGAGCTCATCGCGTGCCTGATTGCGTACAACATGGCCGCGGACGGCACGGTGACTCCGCAGTCCTGCTACCGAGGCTTCGAGCACTTCTCGTTCGGTCAGAAGCGACAGCCGTCGCCGTTCGCCACGGCGCGAGTCCTGCAGGTCCTGCGCCGATTCGGAGGGCTCACCGACGAGGCAGCCGAGGTGGATGTCGGGGGCCTCACCAGCTCCAAGGGCGGCACCGGCACGGCCCGTCCACCCCAGGGTCGACTGTGATTCGGCGATTCGGTGATTCGATGATCGGACGGTCGCGACATGCCGGGAACCGCGGCGGCGGCGCATCCGTCCAATGTGCATGACACGTCGGACGTCGTCGCTACGCAAGGTTCTGGCCACCGTCGCACTGACCGCGTCATTGACCACATCATTGGCCGCATGCAGTTCCGACCTCGAGCGGCCGGTCACGTCTGACGGCGGCGGACCGATCACCGTCGCCCAGTTGCTGGCCCGGTCGAGCGATGCACCGATCTCGGTGCAGGGCCTGCTGCTCGTCGACCAAGGGTCGGCACGCCTGTGTGGAGCGATCCTGGAGAGCTACCCACCGCAGTGCGGCGCACCTTCGGTCGAGCTCGTCGGCGCCGACATCGGTGCGATCGACGGCACGACCACCGTTGAAGGGATCACCTGGAAAGAGGGTGCCGTGCTGAACCTGGAGCGGGCTCCCGACGGACGGTTCACCGTCGTCGATGCCGCCGCTGAGCAAGCAGTGCAGATCGTGCTCGGGATCTACTCCGGGGTGCCCGACCCGACCTGGGCACTCACCGCCGAACAAGCCGAGGAGCTGGCCGCGGCCCTCGCCGGGCTCACCCGCGTCGAAGCCGTCGCCCCGATCGGCGGACTCGGTTACCACGGGTTCACCATCGTCGATGCGGACCGGACGCTCGTCGCCTACGCCGGCAAGGTCGGCAGCGCACAGGGCGATCCTGACGTGTTGGACGACCCGGGCCGCGCCGTCGAGCGGCTCCTGTTCCGTACGGCCGGGCCACATCTCACCCCCGACGAACTCGACGTCGTCGCCGAGGCGCTCGACGTCCCGACGTGATCGACGAGTTCACCTCGACGACCGTCTCGACCGACTGAACCTGCCGCCGTGTCCGCCTCGGGATCGTGGGATGGGTGCCTCTGTCCCGAGGTTCCATCACCGCACATCATCGGGTGCGGTTTGCGCACCGCCGCCGCCTTGCCGGCGTCGTCGGTGCTGTCGTCGCCATCGAATGAGTCGTCATCTCCAATTCTGGGCCGGGTCGATCGGCCCTGTCGATGGCTGGCGAGGAGCGCGATCGTGAGGATCAGGACTTACCTCGGAGGAAGGAGATCCCGATGACACCAGCAAAGCACGAGGTGCACACCAATCTCGGCATCGACGTCCAGGTCGTCGAACCCGAGCTGACACCTCATCTCATCGTGCCGCCGCACGTCGACAAGTTCGCCCGCGAAGAGATGGCGGAAGGCTGGCTCCCCGATCACGGCACGAACTTCGGCCTGGTCCTCCCCCTCGAAGACCACGAGGAGTGACCTCCCGGCACCAGCCAATGTCTCGCCCGGTGTCGATTGTTTCCCCGACGTTCGACACCGGGCGTTCGAGGGCATGAGCGGCCTGAGCGGCCTGATCACGTACACCAGCGACCCGGCGTCGGGCCCGCTCTCGTGCAGCGACACCCTCGAGCTGAGGTCCTGACTCAGCAGTGTTCAGGATGTGGCCGTCGAACCCGGACGGCTCGATTCCCATGTCGCGGGATCTGGTGTGGACCTATTCGAAGTCGGTCGGGTTGTTCGCTGCGGTGGCGATGGCGGCGCCGAAGCGAAAGGCTCCGGACGAGTACACGGGGCACGGGTGGACGTTCACGACCGGGCAGAAGTGCACGCCGTCGCCACGGACGACCGTGGTGCCGTCGGCGGCGCAGTCGAGGTCGAAGAACGCGCACGGCAGGCGGTCGCTGAAGCTGCCATCGACCGTCTCGACGGCTGCCCCGGCATCGACGTACGAGACGAAGGGGTACGCCTGGGCGAGCTCGTGGATGACTTCGTTGATCGCGTCGACCCGGTCGGCGTGGTCGAACGAAGGTGACCGGTAGGGCTGCCCCACCAGCACCACTCGTGCGCCGGTGCTGCGGGCGTGATCGACCAGTTCGGTGAGATCGGCCCGATACCTGGCCGCGAAGGCCTCGTGTTCGAGGTGGCCACCTGCGCCGTCCGACATGCACGGTGTGAGCGAGTTCCCGGTGAACGTGATCACCACGACCGAGGAGCGGTCGGCGAGCAGGTCGTCGTCCAGCCAGTCGCAGGGGGCGGTTCCGCCCCAGTACCGAGGGACGAAGGCCTTGGGAACGGTGAGCATCGCAATCACTCCGGAGGTCGCTTCTGCGAGGGAGTCGCCGACCAGCACGATCGTGGAGGTGTTCGTGTCTGGCGTCGGCCAGCCGGGCTGTGATGCGACCTGGGTCGCCCCGGCGGCGGCCGACTCCGGCTGCTCGAACGTCGTGTCGCCCTCGGACGCCGGCAATGCACCAACGAGGCTCGCCGCTGGCGCAGGCACGCTGCCATCCGGCGAGACAGGGCGCCGGACGTCGGCATCGCCGACGGCGGAAACCTCGACCGCGGAAACCTCGACCGGGGGAACCTCGATGCCGGCGAACTGCGCGGCGGGCCGGATCGCGACCACCGGGCCGACGAAGTCACTGTCGGCCGCCTCGGGCCGAAGACCTGCGACGGCGCCACATGCCGAGGTGATCAGCAGCACGGCAAGTGCTGCGGTGAGAACGATGCGCTGTGAGGTGCGGGTGCTGCTCATGGGTTGCACGATCTGCGCCCGACGTCACCGGAACGTCACTCCACGATCCGACTACGGTGACACGCACGTCGGCGGCACGAAGCTGGTCAAACGGGGTGAGCGGAAAGGACGGACGTGCAACTGAATGTTCTCGGACCCGTTCGCATCGTCGATGACGCCGGCGTGGAGCTCGACGTCCGGCCCCAGTTGCGCCGGTTGGCGGCACTGCTGGTCGTGGCCGGCCCGGCGGGGATGACCTCCGACCAGATCGCGGAGCATCTCGCCGGCAGCACGGTCGACAGCTCGGCGATCCGCACCGCCGTGTCGCGGTTGCGGTCGATGCTCGGTCCCCGAATCGAATCTGCTGCAGGCGGATACCGGCTGTCGCTGGCCGTCGATGAGCTCGATGTCGCTCGCTTCGAGCATGCCTGCGCGGCTGCGCTGGAGGCAGATGCTCCCGCCAGGGTCGATCTGCTCACGCAGGCGGTCGCACAGTGGCACGGCAACGCGCTCGAGGAGTTCGCGGATGAAGCGTGGGCCATGTCGACGGCGGTTCGCCTCGACGAAGCCCGCGCCGGGGCCACCGAGAACCTGGCGGCCGCCTTGGTCGAGACGGGCCGATCACCTGAAGCGATCACGCTGCTGGGGCCACACCTCCAGCTGCATCCGTACCGCGAGCGTCCGGTCGCCCTGCTGATGCAGGCACTGGCTGCATCCGGTCGGGTGACCGATGCCCTCCGGGCCTTCCAGCGATTCCAGGTCGTGCTGCGCGACGAGATCGGGAT
Source organism: Actinomycetes bacterium (assembly GCA_031400715.1). Taxonomy (GTDB): domain Bacteria; phylum Actinomycetota; class Acidimicrobiia; order Acidimicrobiales; family Ilumatobacteraceae; genus VFMC01. The sequence goes on from JANNQK010000120.1 coordinate 5,006, forward strand.
CGAACCGACGGAGGCGCTCAGGCAGCTCGAGTTCGCGCTGCTCTCGAACGAGGATCCCATCGAAGGCGCCGTGTCGTACCAGGTGGCATCGCCAGCGCCCGACCGCGTCGTCTCGGTTCCCCTGCGCGGCGTGGTCTCGATTCTCTTCACCGACATCGTCGGGTCCACCCGGCTGTGGGCCGATCACGAAGAAGCGATGGACGCCGCACTGGCACGACACGACTCGCTGCTGCTCGACAGCATCGCGAGTCACGATGGCCACGCCTTCAAACACACCGGAGACGGTATGGCGGCGGTGTTCGCCGATCCCGCACAGGCCCTCTCTGCCGCCGTCGCCGCGCAGCGCGCTGTCGCCGCGGAGCCATGGGTGATTCCGGGGGGCATACATCTGCGCGCCGTGGTCCACTCCGGCGGGGTGCACGAACGCGATGGCGATCTGTTCGGGCCGACGCTCAACCGCGCCGCACGGCTGCTCGCCTTCTGCCCTGCCGACTCGATCTTGGCATCCGAAGCCACAGCCGGCCTGATCGGCCAGATCGTCATCGACGGATGCACGCTCGACGACCGCGGACGAGTGCAGTTGCGCGACTTCGCCCAATCCGAACTCGTCTACGCACTCGTCGGCGATGTGATCGCACCCGTTCCTGGCATGAACGAAACCGACGTGATGGTTGCGGCACAGCAGGGCATCCTGCCCGTGTTCGACGACGAGCTGGTCGGTCGAGGTGACGAGGTTCGCTCGCTCGTGGACGCCGTTGCTGCGTCGCCGCTGGTGTCGATCGTCGGCACGGGTGGCATGGGCAAGACACGTCTCGCCGCGGTGGTGGCCAGAGCCGTCGCGCCCACGTTCACCGACGGTGTGTGGTGGTGCGATCTCACCAACGCGGCGACGCCGGGTGCCGTGCCGGCCGTCGTGCTGCGTGATCTCGCAGCTCGTCCGCACCAGGGCCGCACACCACTCGAGTGCGTCACCGATCACCTCGGTGGACGTTCGACGCTCGTGGTGCTCGACAACTGCGAGCACGTGATCGACGCGGCCCGAGAGCTCGCCGGTGCCATCCGTGCGAACTGTCCGGAGGTGCGCATCCTCTGCACGTCTCGTGAGGCGCTGGGCATCCGCGGAGAGCACTTGCATCTGCTGCGTGCGCTCGCCAGCACCGCTGCGCGTGAGCTGTTCGTCTCCCGAGCCACGGTGGTTCGCCCCGGCATCGAGTGGACGGACACCAACCTCGAGGCGGCCAGCAGGATGTGCGATCAGCTCGACTGCGTACCCCTGGCGATCGAGCTCGCCGCCGCTCGGTGCCGGTCGATGTCGCCGGTCGAGATCGCACTCCGCCTGAGCGACCGGCTCAGTCTGCTCAAGGGTGGCGCCGGTCGCACAGAGCGGCATCGCACTCTCGAGGCTGCCGTCGACTGGTCCTACTCGATGCTCGATCCCATCGATCAGGTCGTGTTCGACAAGATGTCGGTGTTCGTCGGTGGCGCTGCGCTCGAGGCGATCGTCGCCGTGACCGGCCTTGCCGAGCTCGACACCGTCGACGTTCTCGATCATCTCATCGCTCGGTCGATGCTCGCGGTCGTCGACACCCCGCTGGGAACGCGCTACCGCCAACTCGAGACGCTTCGACAGTTCGGTGCTGCCCGCCTCGATGCCAGAGGGGCATCGAACGAAGCGGTGACCGCTCACCTCACGTGGGCGACGCAGCTTGCGGCTCGGTTCAAGGATGCCTTTCTCACGGGCGACGAGGTCTCCGTGTTGCGCCGGTACGCAACGGAGTTCGACAACCTTCGAACGGCGGTGGCGAATGCCGTGGCCACCGGTCGGATCTCCGACGCCATCGAGGTCATGTCGGGCCTGCTGTGGTGGGCGATGTACCGGCCGAGCTACGAGTTGTTGGACTGGGTTCCGGAACACGAGCTCCTCAGTCGTTGTGGCGATCCTCGCGTGGCGAGCGTGACGGGCATGACGGCAGAGCTGGCTCTGCTCGCGGGCGACAACGCCCGTGCGGCTCGTCTTGCCGAGGCAGCCGAGGCAGGCGATCCTGGGAATCCTTCAGCAGCAGTGGCCCGATCGGGCCTTGCCGTCTGGGTGGATGGCGATGGTCCACGTGCGCAAGCGGTGCTGGCCGCGGCACGGGTCGACAGTCCTGCGGCGTCGTTCTTCACCCGCATCTATTCGACGCATCGGGTGACGTTCGAGTGGATGATCGACCCGTCCACGATCGACGACAGGGCGAGTGACGCCGTGGCCGCCGGCCGTGCGCTGGTCGACGAACGTCGCGCTGCCGGCTCTAACGTCACGCTGGCCCACAGCCTTGCCGTCCTCGGCTACCTCCACCTCGCGTTGTCCGACTTCGATCGGGCGCTGCAGTGCTCGTCGGAGGCCGCCGATCTGGCGCAGGATGCCGAGGCGTGGTTCGCGGTCGACGCGGCCGAGATCTGCCTGGCATCCGCGCTCGGTCAGGTGCAGGTTCGGCGACCCGATCAGCGGTCTGCCGCTGCACGCCAACTGCGGGACGTGCTGTCGCGGACGGCCGAGCGGCGGAACTGGTTCTTCGTCGGCATGTTGTTGGCATCGGCGGCGCCCGTGACGCTGTGGTCGCTCGGCGACCACCGCACCGCACTGCTCGCCCGCCACGTCGGTGCGCGGTTCTACCCCAGCTGGCGCGACCTCCTGCCGCGCAAGGGCGTCGCCCAGATCGACCCGGCCGAACGTGCGCGAATCGAGGAGGACGCCTCGCTCGTCGATCTCGCCGGAGCGACGGCCGTGGTGCTCGGGGCCATCGATGGGGCGCTCGATCGGTCGACTGGGTCGGACGACTAGTGTCGCAGCACCTGTTGGGGGGTGTGAGGTGGGGGAGAACGACATCACGGCGTTGGAAGGTGGCCTGGGGGCACGGCTCACAGGCGCGCTCGCGAGCAACGACGCGGGCGAGGTTCGAGCCGTAGTCGGAGACCTCGTCGATCGTGTCCGTAGCGGTGATCGAGCCACCATCGACGTCGCGCCAGATGTTGCAGCGGCACTCCGATCGGCACGCCGGTTCGACGAGTTGGTGAAGGTGGCCGACGCGGGCATCCAGGCCGGCGGCGATCCGGGTCTGTGGGCTCATCTCGCGCAGGGCCTGCTCGACGGTGGCAGTCGGATCGCCGCTGACGCAGTGATCACGTCCGCGCTCACCACGATGGCGGTCGATCACCCGGCGCGCCTCACCGTGCTCGGTCTGTCGGGCCGGTCGGCGAAGGACGCGTTCATCGCCACGCGTGACCCGGCTTGCCTGCAACGATCGATCGCGGCGTACTGCGAGGCGGCACGTTCGGGTGGAGATCCGTTGTGGCTCGGCGTCAACGCGCGTGCCCTCGCTCATCACGGCCGCCGTCACGGCATCGAGTGCACCGTCGATGGTGTGCTGTCGGAGACCGAACTGATGCAGCTCGCCGGAGCAGGGGCCGACGATGACGAGTGGGCACTGGCCACCTGGATCGAGGCACATCTCCTGGTCGGGCTACCGCTGCCGGTGGATGCGATCGTGACCCGTCTGACTGGTGCCTCGGCGTTCGTGTACGGCAGCTTCCGCCGCCAACTGCGCGAGGTGTGGGAGCTGCCGACCACCCATCCCGGCGTCGTCGCGCTCGCCGAGCTGATGTTGCGCCTGGGCACATCGGGCGAGGTGGAGATACCCGACGACGACCAGGGCTACGAGACCATCTTCGGGCCGGACAACCCGATACCTGTCGACACCTACCGCAAGGGTCTCGACGCCGCTCGGAGCGTGTGCCTGCTCACCACGGGGAAGTCGTACCCGGCAGGCACAGGGTTCGTGATGGACGGCGCCGATCTGCACCCATCGCTTGCCGGTCGGTCGGTGTTGGTGACCAACGAACACGTGGCGCGACGACCGGACGGCGAGCCCGGCGTGCGAGCCGAGGAACTGGTCGCCAGGTTCACCGCCGGGGGCAACCCGACTCCGGCGGAAGGCATCGGTGGATTCACCGGAGTGTGGTGGTCGCCTTCCGCCGAGCTCGACATCGCCCTGCTGGTGTCGCCTCAGTTGGTGAGCGGCTCTGCACCGCCGCTGCGCCCGGCAGCAGCGCTGCCGATGGTGCGGCCCGGTGCCCACTGCTACGTGGTCGGCCACCCAGGAGGCGGTGGCCTGCAGCTGTCGATTCGCGGCAACGACCTGATCGATGTCGACCGCGAGCGCCTCCACTACCGAACGCCCACCAGTCGGGGAAGCTCCGGCAGCCCGGTGTTCGATCAGGACTGGGACCTCGTCGGCGCGCATCACCGTGGATCCGACGCACTGAAGGCACTCAACGGCAAGCCGGGCCAGTACGAGGGCAACGAGGGCACGACCATCCTCGCCGTGATCTCCCAACTCGCCGAGCGGCCCCCGGACCTGGGCTCGGCGGCATGAGCACAGCGTCGGGTCGGCCACCCGTCGCGTCAGTGTCGGTGTCGCCACTGGGGTCCGCTGCCGACGTGGCACGAGTTCGCGAGACGTCCCCATCGCTCGCGCCGGTGATCGACGACCTCGAAGACCTCGTTGCACCAGAGTTCGTCGAGGCCGACGCCGCAGCGGTCGTCGCCCGTCAGACGATGAGTCGACATCGCATGATCGACCTCGCGGGCGGCGCCCTGGTGACCGCGCTCGGGCTGGGCCGACTCGCGTTCGGCGACGGAGCACAGTGGTGCTCTGCTGCAGCCGGCCTGGTCGCTGCGACCGTGTCGGCCTCCGCGATGTCGCAGCGAGGATCACAGCTCGATCGATGGCTCGACCACCGCAGGGTCGCGGAAGAGCTGCGTTCGCTGTACTTCCGTCACCTCGTCGAGTCGGCCACGATGGATGGACCAATGCGCCGCCGGACCATCGGCGACGATGTGGGAGTGCTGGTCGGGAGCACGAAGCAGCGCCACAGTGAGCGCCGGATCGCGGTGGCCCAAGGGACACCGACGGTGTCGGCCGAAGCCTGGCGGGTCTACAGCGAGCGACGCCTTCGCGATCAGATCGAGTGGATGACGGCGAAGAGTCGTGCGGTCGAGTCGCGCACTCGCGTGTTCGGGCGCGCTCAGATCGCATTGATGGTGATGGCAGCCGTGTTCGGCTTCACGAGCTCGTTGGTGGCCGACCCGCTCGGCCGCGCACTCGCCATCCCCGTGGCGGCGATGGCCGGCTTGGTCGCGGTGGTCGCGGCGATCGACGCCGTCGTGGCCAACGAGCGCTTGTCCACCCACTATCAGCGCACGGCGAAACGGCTTCAGTTGATCGAGCGATCGATCGGCGACACGCCGGTCTCGGGCGGAGACATCTCGGAGATCGAGTCGATCCTGATGGCAGAGCACCGGGCCTGGCAGGTCATTGCACAAGAAGGAGACGGCTGATGCCCGACACCGACGGCTTGCTCGCTTCGGGCGTGCCATCCCGCAGACGGGTCGAAGCGATCACGTTCTGCCCGATGTCCGACGCACTTCGCAACCACCTGGCCACCACCAGCTTCGTCGAGATGTCGAATCGTCTGGCGCTGATCCTCGGTTCCGAAGACGCCAACTTCTGCAGCCTGGCCGTCTGGCCGTCGTTCACGATCGGCGCGACCATCCGCGGCGGGGAGGAACAGCGTCTGCAGAACCTGCTCGCCAAAGTGCCGATCGGGGCGGGGATGCGCAAGCGGGTGACGGCTCGTGTTTTGCGCGGCCGAGTCGGCAAGTCCGACGTGTTGAAGAAGTCGCTCGCAGCCGGCAATCGGGGTGTGTTCTACGAACTCGGTCTCGCCTTCGTCGACTTCCTCGAGACGTTCGCGCCCGACGGAGGCGCGGCGCCCGGCGAGCGCGACGCAGCATTCGATGCCTTTGCCGATCGGATCCGACGGCTGCCCGATCCGCCGGGCAAGCTCTGGCCCAAGCAGGATCGCACGCGCCTCATCGCCGGCTTCCGCGCCTACGTCGACGCGATCGGTGAGACCGACCCGCGGCGACGGGCGCAGTTGTTGTTGCTGGGCAACCTGTGCGTCGTCGACTACGAGCAGTGCCGGCTGCAGGGGTGGCTCGACATCTCGATGGTCGGTCCGCTGCGGGGCCTCACCAAGCGCTTCGACGACGACACCACCAAGAACCGTGGCATCGCGCTCGTGGAGCGGATCTGGACTCGTGTGTTGACCAAGCGGATCTTCGTGGTCGAGATGGCCGGCGAGACCGTGCGCGTCGGTCGACCGATCCCTCCGCATCCCAGCTCCGGAGGAGCCCTGTATCCCTCGCCCCTCGACGCACTCGACACCGATGTCGCATCGGTGTTCGACGAGATCGTCGGGCGCTCCCGGGGCAGCGATGGTGCCGAACGATGGAACGATCTCGACAACCGGCGGTCGTTCATCGCCGCGTTGTTCCGGTCGCGCCAACGCGCCGGCCTCGTCGGTCTGAACCCGTACACCGAAGCCGAACGGGCGGCGATCATCGCCGACGCCGCGGCGCTCGATGCGGCGGAACTGAAGTACGAGCTCGAAGGCCCGGTCATCTTCGCCGCGCAGACGGTGCCGCCGTGGCCCGGCGAGCTGACACCGATGGTGATCGACCAGCTCGAGGGTGCGCGCCGCCGTGGCGACGACCCTGCCGATCGAGCGGTCTACGACTTCTATTCGACCAGCAGCGTCGCCGCGACCGATCGTCACTTCACCGACGTGATGATGGCCGTGGCACGACCGGAGCTCGACCGCGACGGCCTGGTGCGAGGGTTCCTCGCCGCAGCACCCGAACTCCCCCCGTGGATCGACCACGGCGAGTTGGCCCACGCGCAGGAGATGTATCAGAACATCCGCAACGCGGCTCACGCCGCGCTGTTCTTCGGCACGATGCCGGCTGCCTATGCCGCATCGAAGGGCGTGCAGCCGCTTGGACTGGTGAGCGATCTGTCGGGCAACCCCGAACGTCGGCTGTGGGAGTCGGCGCGGTTCATCGAAGACATCATGACGACCCCGTTCTGGGAGGCGGGAAGCGACGGACACGCCTCGATCCGCGGTGTCCGGCTGTTCCACGCTGCGGTGCGTTCGATGATCGAGATGGGGAGTTCGCACATCCAGCCCCATCGCGACCACTCGAGCGACCGCGTCTGGGAGCCCGACTGGGGCCGGCCGATCAACCAGGAGGACCTCCTGGGCGCGACCTACGACTGGTCGATCGGAGCGATCGATGTGATGGACCGGCTCGGAGTCCCGATGAACGAAGAGGACGCCCGCGCCTACCTCCACATCTGGCAGGTCGTGGGGTTCATGCTGGGTGTGGAACCGGAGTTGCTCGTCAGCCCGGTCGACCCGATGCGAGCCGCCTCGGTGGAGGAGGCCCACGCGATCGCGCACCTCATCCTCGGACGCCAGATCGGGCCCACCACAGCGGGTCGTCGCCTCACCGAGTCGCTCGTCGGCTTGATGGACGAATGGTTCCCCAAGCCGCTCGAGCGCCTGCCGCGCGCGTTGATGCGTGTGTGTCTGACCGACGAGATCGCGGCCGTCCTGGCCATCCCGCCACCGGCCGGCACCGAGCGGGCGCTGCTCAAGATGAACGACTGGGCGCGCACCTGGCGACGAAACGACGCGTACCTGCGGGCGATGCGGCGCACGATGCGTTGGAGTGGCCAGCGATGGCTCGCCTGGTGGGAGAAGGAGTACACCGACATCCCGCCGTACCGGGTGGGAGGCACCAAGGCAGTGGAGGCACGCATGCCGCACCGGATCAAGCTCACGATGATCGCGATGGGTGACACCTCAGCGGTCACCGGCGCACTCGGCGCCGTCGCCGGTGTCGACGTGACGTCCACCGCATCACCCGACGAAGGCCTCGAAGGCGCACTGCTGACCAGCGTGGTCGAAGCGACGGCTGCGATCGGTTCCGACCTGCGGAGCCTGGTGCGCGGCCTGCGTGACTCGATCGGGTCGGTCGCCTCGATGCATCGGGCCGAAGTGGAGATCGACGGGAAGTCGGTGTCGCTCACCGAGCTCACCGACGCCGAGATCGACGCCCTGTTCCCCGCTGAACCTCCCGCCCAGGCCATGCCGTCATGACGAGTGTGGTCGGGTCGCGGGTGGTGGGTGTGATCGGTGTGGGTGATGTGGTGGGGTTGGGTGGGATCGATGAGGCGTTGGTTGCGTTTGTGGATGATGCGGTGGCTGGTGCTGTGGTGCGGGGTTCTGGGGTGCGGGGTTCTGCGGTGGCG
>JANNQK010000121.1:0-3809 GCA_031400715.1 Actinomycetes bacterium
ACGATCACCATCCCCACCAACCGCACCATCACACCCGGCACCCACGTCCTCGCCGTCGAAGTGCACCAATACCAACCCAACAGCAGCGATCTCAGCTTCGACCTCTCACTCACCGGCCAACAAGTGCCGACGACGTCCACGACGTCCACGACGTCCACAACGACCACGACGGTCGCCCCGACGACCGTTCCCCCGACGACCGATCCCCCAACGACCGTTCCCCCAACGACCACGACCACGACCACCACCACCACGACCACGACGACGCCGCCGTTGGGTCCCGTGAGCGTCACCGCCGTCGCGATGGCCAGCACCTGGGCCTACAACGACCTCGGGCTCGACCTCGGCACCGGCTGGCGCGCACCCACCTACGACGACACCACCTGGAAACGCGGCGCCGCACCACTCGGCTACGGCGACCCCGTCACCACCGTCATCTCCGGTGGCACCCAACCCACCAACCGGCCCATCACCGCGTACTTCCGACACACCTTCACCACCCCGAGCAACCCACCCAACACGACTCCCGCCACCAACCCCATCACCGACCTCGTCGTGCGCATCCGCCGCGACGACGGCGCCGTCATCCACCTCGACGGCATCGAACTCGCCCGCACCAACATGCCCACCGGCACCATCACCAACACCACCCGCGCCCTGTCGAGCATCAACGACGCCGCCGAGACCACCGTGCACACGATCACCATCCCCACCAACCGCACCATCACACCCGGCACCCACGTCCTCGCCGTCGAAGTGCACCAATACCAACCCAACAGCAGCGATCTCAGCTTCGACCTCTCACTCACCGGCCAGCAGGTGCGCTGACCAGGTCAGCGCAACGAGCGCAGACCCCGGGCGCGCCACAACGAGATCACCACACAGGCGAGGCCGACCACACCGAAGGTGCTCAAGGCTTCCTGTGCACCGATCGCCGACGCGAGCAGGGCCGACAACAACCCGCCGAGGGGCAACAGGCCGGCGCTCACCAGAGTCGTCAGGGCCATCACCCGACCCATTCGGTCGCGAGGTGTGAGCTCTTGGATGAGCGCCTGGTTGAGGTTCATGTAGAAGCCCCCGGTGAGGCCCCAACCCAACAGCAGCACCTCTAGCGAGCCGAACGATGTCGCGAGACCCTGGAGCACCTGGTCGCTCGTGCCGACGACCATCGAGCACATGAACACCAGACCGCGGCGCCGGATCCGAGATCGGTAGCGCATCAGCAACAGAGAGGTCGTCACCATGCCGAGCCCCAGAAACGCGAACAGGCGCGCCGCTTCCGCTGCGTCCTTGCCGAACTCGTCGCGGGCGATGCGCGGCAGCAACGTGAACGCGCTCCCGCCCATCAGCCCACCACCGACCGACAACAGGATGAACAAGGCTCGAAGCACGTCGTGGCGCCAGACGAAGCGCAACGCCTCGGCGATCTCGACCCTGAGCAGGCGCCGGTCGGCAACGTGGGCATGCGGCGGCGGATGGATGCGGGTGGCCGCGAGCAGCCCGAGGAGGAAGCAGGTGGCCTGAACGGCGAATGCCCATCCCACCCCGTGGGCCTTGATCACACCGCCCACCAGCAGCGGGCCGACGATCATGGCGACATTGGCGCCGATCGTCATCAGCACCACCGCCTGCATGACCCGTTCGGTGCCGACCAGCGATGGCACCAACGACGAGCGGACGGGCATCGCGAATGCGATGACGGCGCCGAATGCGGCGGCCAGCACGACAGCCGACCCGAGCCCGATCACGCCGGTCCACACCAACACGGCGCCGACGCTGACCACCAGGGTGCCGGCGGTCTGGGTGACCAACATCATCCGCCGGCGATCGTGGCGATCGGCCAACGCTCCGGCCGTCAGCACCAGGGCACACACGGGTGCGCCCAGAGCGAACACGATCAGACCACTGGCCCAGGTGGGCGAACCGAGTGTGTCCTCGACCAGCCACAAGAAGGTGAACCGATCGGCCGACACGATCAACGCCAACGACACGGCGTTGGCCCACAGGAACCAGAATCCCGTGCCGGCCAGCGATGTCGACGATCCGGCTGGGACGGCCGTCAACTGGTGCTTCATGGGTGAGCACGGTACGAGACCGACTTCGCACGTCACGAGGCGGGACTGCCTTGCACACCGGCGGCCGACGCCGACCGGTCGCGCGCTCGATCAGGCGGAACGGAGTGCGTTCCCGCCTGGCCCGCCACCCTGTACCGGCGTGTCGCCCGCGATCATCGAAGGATGCGGGACGTCGTCGAGAGTGCTCGATCCGCCAGCGAGGAGGGATGTGCCGGCGGTGAGAGGTGTGACTGCCGCCATCGACTCGGCCCCGCCAGGGCGACGCAACAAGGTGCGGACCGCCTTCGACAGCACCTGCTCGACGGTCGCCACCAGGATCACCAGATCGAGGTTCAGCGACCAGTTGTCGACATAGAAGAGATCGAGACGACGGTATGCCCCGAAGTGCGGGTTGTCGCGGGCTTCCACCTGCCAGAGCCCGGTGATACCCGGCGGCATCTGCAACCGGTCGAGCAGTCGATCGTCGAACTGGGCGACTTCTGCCGGCAACGCCGGCCGAGGACCGACGATGCTCATGTCGCCGCGGAGCACGTTGAACAACTGGGGCAGCTCGTCGAGCGAGGTCGCACGAATGACGCGACCGATCCTGGTGACTCGAGGGTCGCTGTCCAACTTGAACAGCGGACCGTGGCGCTCGTTGCCGGCTTCGGCCTGCAATGCGGCCAACCGGGCCTCGGCGTCGACCACCATCGACCGGAACTTGAGCATGTGGAACAGTTCACCGTTCAACCCGACTCGCTCTTGGCGGAACAGAACGGGGCCACCATCGGTGATCTTGATCCCGAACGCGATCACCGCCATCGGGATCGAGGCGAAGACCAGGGTGAACATCGCGAGCACGACGTCGATCCACCTCTTCACCAGCAACTGCGGGCTGCCCGAATCGGCCGGTTCGAGGTAGTACATCGACTGGTACGCCACCGGCGTGGCCCGCAAGCGGCGATGACTCATCCCGTGCAGTCCGTTGGAGATCTGGATGTGGATGCCCTCGTCCTCGAGCACCTGGATCAATGGCGTCAACTCGCGTGCCGGCAAGGCACCCATGACGGCGATCACACCGCGAATGTCGTGACGGTGCAACAACTCGACCACATCGTCGGTGCTGCCCAAGTGCAGCGACGACAGACCGTGCACCGCGGCCAGCGTCGGGTCGCCGACCACGCCGCGAACTCGGAACCCTGCCTCGGGATGCTCGCGCAGCATGGCCACGAGATCGAGCGCATCGGCGTTCACGCCGATCACGATCACGTCACGAAGATGATGTCCAGATGCCCGTGCCGCCGACAACCACGCCCGATAGCCGCCGCGGAGCCACAACAGCAACACGACCAGCACGAGAGGGCCGGCGATCAACCAGCGAGTCTGGATCTCGACACTCATCGCGGCGAGGAGCACCGCTTGCACGATCCCGAGCACGACGGACGCACCGACGATGCGACGGATCTCCTCGGTGCGACTGGAGGCGACCCGCGCGAGATAGAGGCCCTGGAACTGGAACAGGGCGAGGCCGCTCGCGACGAGGACGACCTCGGTCACGAGCCACTTCCACACCTCCATGCCGGCGGTGTACTTCCATATCTGCGCGGGCATCCACGCGATGACGAGGGCGATGCTGTCGAGCACCACCAGCCGCCGCCGGAGATTGCGCACTTCGAGTTTCTTGTTGCGGTGGTGAATCACGATGCCACTCGCTATCTGATGTTGATTGGGGGGGTGAGGCGATCTTAGAACGGG
>JANNQK010000122.1:0-37516 GCA_031400715.1 Actinomycetes bacterium
CGGTGTCGATCGCAGCGACCCTGGTGGTGGCCCGACGGCGGCATCGGCTCCGCAGCTCGCGACGACGGGTCGAGCGGCACCTCGTGGATCTGCCGTACGAACGCGTGTATCACGATGATCACACGTCGTGACTCCGTCTCCGGTCACTCGATCCGTGCGACGTTCCGTCACACCCTGTTCGTAGGGTCTGCACCGTGGCCAAGCTCCGTCTCGTCTATCGCTGCAGCGACTGCGGCTCCAATTTCCCGAAATGGGCTGGTCAGTGCACGGTCTGTCAGGCGTGGAACACGCTCACCGAAGACGTCGAAGGTCCCGAACCGTACGCGTTGTCGCTGCTCGCTCCGGCGGCCGTCGCCGTACCGATCTCCGACGTGCCCGGCGATCTGGGCGGTCCGTGCGCCACCGGCGTGGGCGAACTCGATCGAGTGCTCGGCATCGGGCTGGTGCCAGGTTCGGTCACGCTGCTCGGTGGCGAGCCGGGCATCGGCAAGAGCACCCTGCTGCTGCAGTTGCTCGCCGCGTGGCCCGGACGCAGCCTGTACGTCAGCGCCGAGGAGAGCGCACCGCAGGTGAGACTGAGGGCGGAGCGCTTGGGAGCGCTCCGGCCCGACCTCTGGCTGCTCGCGGAAACCATGATCCCCCACATCGTCGCGGCCTTCGACGAGGTCCGGCCCAGCCTCGTCGTGATCGACAGCATCCAGACCGTGGCTGACCCCGAGCTCGGATCTGCACCGGGCAGCATCGTCCAAGTACGTGGGTGCGCGGCCCGCCTCGTCCACGAGGCCAAGACTCGCGGTGTGCCCGTGGTGCTCGTCGGCCACGTCACCAAGGAAGGCGGCCTCGCCGGGCCCCGGACGCTCGAGCACATCGTCGATGTCGTGCTCAGCTTCGAAGGCGACCGTCACCACTCGCTCCGGCTGCTCCGCGCGGTGAAGAACCGCTTCGGTCCCACCGACGAACTCGGGCTGTTCGAGATGGTCGAAGAGGGTCTCGTGGGTGTTCCCGACGCCAGCCAGCTCTTCCTCGCCGATCGCCGTACCGGCATCGCCGGCTCCGCCGTCCTGCCCACACTCGAGGGCCAGCGACCCCTCCTGGTCGAGGTCCAGGCGCTGACCACACAGCACCAGGCTGGTGGGTCACCGAGGCGCAGCGCGCAGGGGCTCGACCCGGGTCGCCTCGCCTTGCTGCTCGCCGTGCTCGAACGGCGCGCGAGGGTGCTCACCGCGAGCTACGAGGTGTATGCGTCCGCCGTCGGGGGGGTGAAGCTCGGAGAGCCGGGCGCCGACCTCGCAGTGTGCCTGGCGCTGTGCAGCGCGATCACCAACCATCCACTGCCGCCCGATCTCGTGGTGTTCGGCGAGGTGGGGCTGGCGGGCGAGGTACGACAGGTGTCGCACGCCAAGCGGCGACTGATCGAGGCTGCCAGACTCGGCTTCCGACGCGCCATCGTGCCCGCCAACTCTCCCACCGGCATCGACGGCATGCACCTCATGCGCGTGGCCACGGTCAGCGAAGCGCTCGCCGCGGCGGGTCTCGCTTCTCCCTAGACTCCCACCATGACCACCCTCGGCCCGGCCGCCGATGCGCTGCACACCGCACTGGCCACCGTCGCCCCGGGCACGCCACTGCGCGATGGGCTCGATCGAGTGGTGCGAGCGAAGATGGGCGCGCTCGTGGTGGTGAGCGACGAACCCGATGTGCTGGCGATCTGCAGCGGCGGGTTCCTGCTCGATGCGGCCTTCAGCCCACAACGCCTGAGCGAGCTCGCGAAGATGGATGGGGCGATCATCCTCAGCGCGGACGCCACCCGCATCGCTCGTGCCAACGTGCACCTGGTGCCGGACCCCACGGTGCCGACGAGCGAGACCGGCACCCGCCATCGCACCGCTGAGCGAGTCGCCCGCTCGCTGCTCGTGCCGGTCATCAGCGTCAGCGAGGAGATGAGCGTCATCAACGTCTACGCCGGCGGGGTGAAGCATCAGGTACAGGACATCAGCCGCCTCCTCGACCGAGCCAATCAGGCGCTGCAGACGCTCGAGCGCTACAAGGCCCGCCTCGACGACGCATTGAGCGCTCTCACCGCGAACGAGCTCGAAGACGTGGTCACGGTGCGCGACGTCGCCGCAGTCGTCCAGCGCGGAGACATGGTGCACCGCATCGCGACCGAGCTCGAGACGATGATCGTCGAGCTCGGCGTCGATGCCCGACTGCTTCGTCTGCAGCTCGACGAGGTGTACGGCGAGATCGACGACGAGATCGAGCTCGTGGCAGCCGACTACCCCACGATCACGGGCAACTACGTCGGAAGCGGCCTGGACGCCGACGATTCGGCGTCACCGCGAGGACTCCGCCTGCTCGCCCGCGTGGGCCGAGTCACGCCGAACCTGGCGATGGCGGTCGTCGAGCGCTTCGGCGAACTCGCCAAGTTGCAGCGAGCCACGGTCGATGAGATTGCCGCGGTGGTCGGCGTCGACCACGATCTGGCCGAGTCGATCAAGGACACGCTCGACCGCCTCACCGAGACCAGCATCCTCGACCAGTACTCCTGACGGCCCCGGCAGCCCTGCGTCAGACGGCGCGATAGACCGCCCGCAGCGTCGGTCGCGCGTCATCGTCGGTCACGACTGCGCCGTCACCGACCAGCTTGATCAGGTGTGCGAGCACGCTCCGGCCAGCCGGCTTGTGGAGCTCGGCCCGCACATCGGCGTACAGCAACTCGACCATCCGAGCGATGCTGGTGTGTCCGTCACGCACGGCAGCGAGCACCTGCGCCTCGCGATGCAAACGGTGAGCGAGGAACGCTTCGAGAAACGGCCGCGTCTCGGTCACCGGTGCGCCGTGCGTCGGCCAGAACGTGTGATCGCCACGACCGAGCACCTTGTGCAGCGACTCGAAGTAGGCACGCATGTCGCCGTCGGGAGGGCCGATCACCGTGGTGCTCCACCCCATGATGTGGTCGCCGGTGAACAACGCGCGTTGTTCGTCGAACGCGAAGCACAGATGGTTCGAGGTGTGCCCGGGCGTGTGCACAGCCCGCAGCGTGTACCCCGGTCCACTGGCCGCGACCTCTCCGTCGACCACTCGCCGGCTCGGTGCGAAGTCGTAGTCGGTGGTCTCCTCGATCGCGGCCGCGACATCTCGGGCTTTTTCCTCAGCCGGCTCGTCGGCGGTCACCGGATCATCGGCGTCAGGATCCTCGAGTCGCGGATGGGGACCGAATGCCACCGTCGGGGCTCCGGTCTCGGCGGCCAGCCATGCGGCAAGGGGCGAGTGATCGGCGTGACAATGCGTGATCAAGATCGCGCTCACTCGTTGGCCGACGAGCGCCGCGGCGAGCGCATCGCGGTGCCCATCGTGGATGGGTCCGGGATCGATCACCGCTACATGGTCGCCTTCCCCGACGAGGTATGTCCCGGTGCCGAGGTAGGTGAACTTGGACGGGTTGTTCGCAACGACACGCCGAACGAGCGGCGCCACCTCCACCACGTCGCCGTAACGAGGGTCGTCGAGCGTGACGAACGGGACCGGCGCGGGCTTCACGACAGCACGGCGCGCACGGTGCCGACCACTCGGCCGTGGCCCATCACGGGCCTCGACACCGCAGCAGCGAGCTCATCCGTCGCGAGCCCCATGTGATCGAGCGCGGCGAGCATCACCGGAGGACGTGCCCGGTCGCCGCCGTCGGCGATCTTCAGCGCGATCGCTCGGCCATCCGCGAGCGCCGCTGCGAACACACCATCTGCTCCATCCTTGGCCATCAAGCCCGGCACGTGGCGCATGAAGTGGGTGACGTCGCGGACGTTGCCGCCCACCATCTCCGGATACGCCACCATCGCCGAGTACACGTCGTCGCCGGCGGCACCGGCCGTGCCGTTGGCGATCGAGCGGAAGCAACGAGCGAGGCCGATGAGCGACATCGCGTGCGCGGGGGCACCACACCCATCGACGCCGATGTGCGCCACGGCCTCGCCGGCAAGCGCCTCGATGGTGGCGGTGATCGCCCGTTGCAGCGGGTGATGCACGTCGAGGTAGCTCGAGTCGTGCGGCCACTGGTTGTGCACGCAGGTGGCCACCATGCCGCTGTGTTTGCCGCTGCAATTCATCTGCAACGCGGTCGCGCCGCCATCGTGTCGAATCACCTCACGAGCTGATGCCGCATCGAGTGGGTACGCCGGAGTGTTGGCCAACGCCGACTCGTCGAGACCGGCCGACGAGAGAATGCGTCGAGCAGCGTCGAGGTGGACGGGCGTGCCGTCGTGGCTGGCACAGACAAGGGCGAGCAACGGCGGTTCGACACGCAAGCCGGCGCGCACCATCGCGACGGCCTGCATCGGCTTGTTGGAGCTGCGCGGATAGATGGCCACCGTGGGATCGCCGAGCGCGAACTCGATGCCGCCGTCAGCACCCAGCAGCACCACTGCGCCGAAGTGCACGGATTCGTCGAAGCCGTTCCGGGAGGCGATCGCCACGGGAACGTAGGCATCGGCCACGCTCATCGTCGACTCTCCGGTTCGGAGGGATGCCGCCGCGGCGGCTGCCGTCGTCGATCCGCTCGTCGTGGGGGCACCGCCGTGAGATGTGTGTCCACCACCTCGTATCGCTGCCCAGCGTTGCTCAGCAACGCCTGCGCCATGGCCACCGCAGGGAGCGCGAGGATCGCCCCCACCGCGCCGAGCACCGCACCGCCGGCGATCGCCGACCCGAAGGCCAAGGCGGGGTGCAACTCGAGTGTTCGAGCCGTGATGCGCGGTGCGAAGACGTAGTTCTCGATCTGTTGGTACAGCAAGATCGCGATCGCGATGATCCCTGCATTCACCGGCGAGTCGATGAGCGTGACGAGCACGGGCAGGAGCCCGGCGATGTAGGTGCCGACCACCGGCAGGAACTGACTGATCAATCCGACCCACAGGGCGAGGGCGAGTGGTGCTTGGGTGCCGACAACTTGGAACACGACCCAGTGAAACGCGGCGCTGAGGCCCGCCAGCAGCGCACGCGAGTAGAGGTAGCCCCCGGTCTTGTCGATCGCCAACTCCCATGCCTCGAGCACCCGCCGCTGTCGCGAGGGTCTCAGTCGACTGCAGATGACGCGTCTCAGTCGCGGGCCGTCGGCAACGAGGTAGAAAGCGAAAAGCATGACCGTCAGCACCTCGAACACCACTCCGAGGGCGCTGAGCGACACACGCAGGGCCTCGTCGCCCTGGTCGGCGATGAACTGCTGGATGCGACCGTCCTCGTCCTGGATCTCGGCGATCACATCAGCCGGGTCGATGTTGGTGTCGAACGTGTCGTTCAGGAAGTCGACCGTCCGCGTGACGTAGGTCTCGGAGTTCTGCAGCAGATCGGCGATCTGGCTGGCGACGAGCGTGCCGATGGCGACGACGAACACCAGGATCAGCGTGACGACCGTGGCGAGGATGAGGCCGGTGGCGGTCCCGCGACGCCATCCACGGCGCGCCAGCCGGTTGACGCCGGGCTCGACCGCGAGCGAGAGGAACAACGCGACCAGCAACATCAACAGCAGCTCGCTGAGCCTGCCGAACAGTTCGCGGACCACGAGGGTGACGATGGCACCGATCCAGAAGATGGCGACGGCTCGCCACACCCAGCGGGGCAGACGGTCCCCGCCCCCCTCGGCCCCGTCGTCGCCGTTGGTCCCGTCGTCGCCATCGAGCGACACGGACCGGCGAGACAGGTCACTCACGGACGGGATCGGCTCCTCGGCGGATTCGGGCATCACCGCCGAGCGTAGTGAGCGACCGACAGGGCCAACGGGGACGCCAGATCGCCCCGGTCCCCGACGACGATGCGTTCGAGCTCGAGCCAGCGCGCCATCTCCACCAACTCGGTGGCGAGGGCATCGGCCACCTCCTTCGTCGGCACGCCCATCTCGGCGAACGCACCGGGCACCAGGAGCGATCTGGCCGCCCGATCGGCCTTCAGGTCGACCCGAGCCACGAGCTGGTCACCCAGCAGAAACGGGAGCACGTAGTAGCCGAACTGTCGCTTCGGCTGCGGCACGTAGATCTCGATCCGGTAGTGGAAACCGAACAGACGAAGCGCTCGGTCGCGATTCCACACCACGGGGTCGAACGGGCTGAGCAGCGCACGGGCGTTCATCTGCCGAGGGCGGGCTGCGTCGGGATGAAGGAACGCCGGCTTGTCCCACCCCTCCACCCGAGCGGCATGCAGTCGGCCTTCCTCCACCAACTCAGCGAGCAACGGCTTGCAGGGCACGTTCTTCTGCCGGTGGTAGTCGGTGAGGTCCTCCATCGTGGCGATGCCGTGATAGGCGGCCGCGAGCATCAGCAGTTCCTTGCGCGCTTCGCGTTCCGGTGGTGCTGGACGGGCGAGCACGGCGGCAGGGATCACCCGCTCGGTGAGGTCGTAGACGCGGGCGAAGTCGTTCGGTCGGCGGCGAGCGGTGATCTGGCCGCTCCAGAACAAGTGCTCGAGGGCGACCTTGCCGTCGTCCCAGTCCCACCAGCTGCCCTTCTTGCCGACGCGCTGCGCCAGGTCGCTCGCGACAAGCGGCCCGTCGTCAGTCACTCGCCGGAGCACCTCGTCCACGAAGCCGGGCCGACTCTGTCCGAGATACCGACTCCACCTGTGGTCCCGTTCCATGTGCCAGCGGTACAGGTGGTACTGCTCGGTGGGGACGTGTGACGCTTCGTGCACCCAGTACTCGAACAGTTCGCCGGCGGCGGTGGCATCGGGGATGAGCGATCGAGGATGGGGGCCCAGCCGGGCGAACAGCGGCAGCTCCTGGCTGCGCACGAGCACGTTCACGGAATCGATCTGGATCAGGCCGATTCGGCCCAGCACGCGACGCAGATGCCTCTTGTCGATG
Organism: Actinomycetes bacterium; assembly: GCA_031400715.1. Classification (GTDB taxonomy): domain Bacteria; phylum Actinomycetota; class Acidimicrobiia; order Acidimicrobiales; family Ilumatobacteraceae; genus VFMC01. The sequence continues at coordinate 6,848 of JANNQK010000122.1, forward strand.
CGCCCGGTGGGACGCGCATCGTTGAAACCCTGCGCCGCGAGCGCGATCCGGCGCGCTTGGGCGAGAGACACCTCGATGGTCAACGAACCGCCCTTCGCGTGGTGGCGCCGACGATCGACTCGGTCAGACGACGGAGATCAGTCGGCGACGGAGATGGTGACGGAGTTGATCACGACGTCCTCGTGGGGACGGTCGCTGCGATCGGTCTCGACCGATTGCATCGCGTCGAGGACCTCGAGGCCCTTCACGATCTGGCCGAAGTGGTTGTACTGCGGCGGCAACTGCACGCCGCTCTGCCCGCTGATCAGGAAGAACTGACTGCCGTTGGTGTTCGGGCCGGCATTTGCCATCGCGACCGAACCGATCTGGTAGCGCTGTTTCACCGGCTCGTCAGCGAACTTGTAGCCCGGACCGCCACGACCCGTCCCTGTGGGATCGCCGCCTTGGCACATGAAGCCCTTGATGATGCGATGGAAGACGACGCCGTCGTAGTAGTGCTGTGCGGCCAGGTACACGAAGTTGTTCACCGTCTTCGGTGCGTTGATCGCGTCGAGCGCGATGACGACCGTGCCGAGCGTGGTCTCCATGGTGGCCGTGTAGCGCTTGGAGGTGTCGATCCCGAGCTCGGGAGCCTCCTTGAACTGCTGCTGCTTGGGCGCGGAACCATCGAGGGCGGGGAAGGGAGTTGCCATGCCCCGAGGCTACCCGCCGACCTCGCCCGCCTCCCCGTCGTTCTGGTCGCGCAACTTTGCAGTACCCGGCGCGATTCGCGACCGGAACGCAAGGTGGTCCGAGATGCCCGCCACACAGGCAGCATTCTGGTCGCGATCCGCCGTGGTCATCGCAAGCGTGCGCGACCAGAACCGTCAGGCCGAGTCGCGCAGACGCGCGACTCGCTCGGGTGCCCACGTGCGGGTCACCGCTTCAATCCGGTTCGCGACTCGAGCTGGGTTGCGGGTGATCTGCGTCCATGTGAAGCGCATCACGATGAACCCGGCAGCAGCGAGGTCATGACCTCGCTCGCGGTCGAACTCGAACTGCTCGCGATCGGCGCCATGCGTGGACCAGCCGTCACACTCCAGCACCACTGTCGTTCCGGTTACGAGAAAGTCGACTTCGTATCCGGCGCACACCGCGTGGAACTCGACATCGGGCAAGGAGTAGCGCTCGACCAACCGAGCCATCCGCTTCTCCAGCGCGCTGTCGATCGGTCGGCCGTCGATCATGTTCGCATCGAGCGCACGATGCAACGCACGAGTCCCGTGCCGACCTCTTCCACGATGGCGGTCAAGGAACTGGGCAACCCCCCGGTGAGACACGGCTCTCCCACGCAGGATCTCTTCCAGTGCCGACGGCACGCCGGCACTGTCGACGGCGCCGAGATCCAGCAGCATTCGCATCGGCGTGGTCGTCGGGATCCCGCGTCGCACCACAGCGCGAAGTTCGGCTAGGTCGCGGGGGTGGTGGACCACAACGCCAGCGATGCGAGCGCTGGTCGATCGACGGTCCACGATCACGTCGACCGGATCTGTGTCGGGTCGCCGCGCCCCCCAGAGAAACGCCGCCGACCGGTGCGATGCCATCGCCCCCTCGCCGCACGCCCACACCCCAGCGAGTATTCGCTGTTCCCGGGTGATCGGGGAGCCCGCGACCCGAGCCACGCCTGGATGAGTGATCTCGAGCGGGCCGTGCCCGGTCGCCCGATACCAGGCTGCTTCACTCACCCCTAGCTGCTCAGCGACGGTCCGGGTGATGAGGCCGTGGTGCGTACGGGTGAATGCGCTGATGCGTCGGAGATCCACAGCCCAGAGATGTACATCGAGACCGCTCGAGCGGAAATGACGCGATCGGCTCACACCGCCTGTTCAGGATGCATGGCCTGCTGCTCGTCGCTCGACCTCCAGCGTTCTGGTCGCGCATGTCCTCGGTACCCGCAAGATATCGCGACCAGAAGGCTCACTGCTGATTCCGGCGTCTCGACGCACCGGTTCTGGTCGCGCTCAACCTCGGCATCCGCAACAGATCGCGACCAGAAACGAACGACGGTGATCTACGAGCGGCGGGAGTTGTAGTCGGTGATCAACGCGTTGGCGAGCGTGGCAGCTTCGGTGAGGGCCGTCTGGGCGTCGGCACCGTTCATGATCTGGCCCATCGCCGATGCTGCCGCGACGCGAACCTCGCGCAGCGGGCCGAGCACGGGCCCGTTCGAGGTGGGCTCGTCGGGGGTCTGGGCCACCTGGTCGTATGCGATCTTGAAGCGTGGGTCGAGTGCATACACCCCGCGCAAGGGTTCGAGCTCGACCGCTCCCTCCGTGACCGGCACGTAGCCGGTTGCAGCGGCCCACTCCGACTGGATCTGAGGGCTCACCAGATACTCGATGAACTCGAACGCAGCTGCCGCCTTGGCATCGCCACGATCGGCGGTGATCCACAACGATGCACCACCGATGAGCGTGCCCGGCGCCCCGGTCGGGCTGGGCATCGGACCGACACCGAGATCGTCGACGCCGATCCCGGGGATGATGCCACCGGCGACGAACTGGAGCACCGCGCCGAGCGCCGCCGACGTGGCGATCGTCATCGATGCGGGTGCCGACGCATCGGCCAACTTCAAGAACGCATCGGTTCCGCCAGGGTTCTCGCCGACATACACCCCGCCGCCGTTCTGCACCACGTCCTGCAGGCTGGTGAGCAACTCGACGCCTCTCGGTCCGTCGAACAGCACGCGGGTGGACGGCGCAGACCGCCCGTTCGCGTTGTCGCTGTAGTACTCGCCCTCCTTCGCGAGCCACTGCTCGAGGAACCAGCCGCCCCCACCATCGGGAGCGCTGTCGAACGCCACGCCGTACGAGGCGGCACCGGACGCCTGGATCTCGCGTCCGAACTCGCCGACCTGGTCGAGGGTGAGCGGCGGTGCCTCAGGGTCGAGACCGGCATCGCGGAAGACCTTCTTGTTGTAGTACAGCACCGGGTTGCTGACGTTGAAGGGCATCGCCCATTGGATGCTCTCCGTCGCGTAGGCGTTCAGCGCAGACGGCAGGATGCCCGATGCGTCGAACCCCGCGTCTTCCATGCATGCCTGCACGGGGACGTTGCTCTTGGTGTCGACCATCAACTGCACGGTGTACTCGGGCATCTGCACGAGGTCGGGTCGGTTGTCGGTATCGCTCTGGAGGTACTTGTCGATGGTCTGCTCGTAGCCACCCTGGAACTCGAGTCGCACATCGACCCGGTCCTGCGAGTCGTTGAACTGACCGACGATCCGCTCGAGTTCGCGGCCGAGCTCGTTCGACATGCCATGCCAGAACAGCACCTCCACGGGCCCCGACGCGGCCGCGTCGTCGAGGGCAGCCGTGTCGCAGGTCGGGAGCGAGTCGAGCGGCCGCGGTTCGGTGGTCGGCGGGGCCGTGGGCACCGTGGTCTGGCCGGGCACGGTGGTCTGGCCGGGCACCGTGGTGGGAGGAGTGCTGGATGGACGAACCTCGTTGCCGGCTTCGAGGATGCTCTTCCCCGATCCGCACGCCGCAAGGCCGAGACATCCGAGGAGTGCAGTCGCCGTGGCCACCCTGGATCGGCGCGTCATCCCTTCACCGCGCCGGCAGTGAGACCACGCACGAGCTGGCGTTGGAAGATCAGCAGGACCAAGAAGATGGGGAGCGCGACGATGACCGTGCCCGCGATCACCAGGTTGGGCTTGTCGATCTGGGCCTGGGACAACACGCGCAGTCCACTCTGCACCGTGTTCCAATCGTCTTCGGTGCTGATCGTCGTCGGCCACAGGTACTGGTTCCAGGTGCTCAGGAAGCTGAACAGCGCGAGCGCTCCGAGGGTGGGACGAGCGAGGGGCACCGCCACCTCGCGCAGGAAGCCGAGATGGCCCAGACCATCCATGCGCGCGGCCTCGCGGAGATCCTTCGGCAGCGTCAGGAACACCTGCCGCACCAGGAAGGTACCGAATGCCGTCGCGAGGAACGGCACGGCCAGACCCTGGTAGCTGTTCAGCCACCCGAGGTCTTGCACCGTCGAGCGGTTCACCACCACCGTCGCTTCGAACGGCACCAACAACGTGGCCAGGAACACGCCGAACACGAGCGTGCGACCTGGGAACTTCAAGAAGGCGAAGGCGTACGCCGACAGCACAGCGGTCACCACTTGGGCGACCGTGACGATCACGGCGACCACCGTCGAGTTGACCAACGAGCGCCCGAGGTTGCCATCGCGCCACGCCTGGCGGAGCGTGTCGAGGGTGACGTTGGTGGGCAGCAGTGGATCCTGCAACACCTTGTTCCCTGGCTTGAGGGCACCCACGAGCATCACCCAGATCGGGAACAGGATCAGCACGGTCATCGAGATCAGCAGTACATACCGCCCGACGAGCCGCCATCCGCGAGGGTTGGTGCTAGTCGCCATAGTGCACCCGTCGTTCCACGCCACGGATCTGCAGGACCGACAGAGCGAGCAACACGCCGAACAGCAACACGGCGACCGCCGCCTGCAGCCCGCTGTTGCTCTTGATGACCGAGTTGTTGCCGTACACGAGGTACGTGAGCGACGTGGTCGACCCGTTCGGGCCGCCTCCGGTGAGCAGGTCGAACTCGCCGTAGCTCTGGAAGGCACGGCTGGTGAGCACCACGCCCACGAACAGCAGCGTTGGTCCCAACATCGGGATGGTCACGTTGCTGAATCGCATCCAGCCACCGGCGCCATCGACGTACGCGCTCTCGTACAGGTCGGCCGGGATGCTCTGCAGCCCGGCCGTGACGACGATGAACGTGAACCCGAGGTTGGCCCAGATGCTGCTGATCGCCACCGCCCACAGCGCCGTACCTTCGTCGCGCAGGAGACCTGGGCTCTTGGCCACGCCGCCGATCCATTCGGCCAGAACCCCGACGCTGGGGTTGAGGAGGAAGAACCACATCAGCGATGCGACCGCGACGCTGGTGGCCACCGTGGACGAGAACACCGTTCGGAACAAGCTCATCCCGCGGATCTGCTTGTCGGCCAGCACCGCCAGTGCGACACCGAGAGCCAGTCCGACGGGCACCGTGAGCAACGAGAACTTCACCGTGACCCCGAGCGCCTGTTGGAACTCCTCGCTTCGAAACACATCGATGTACTGGTCCCAGCCGTTGCTCCGGCAGTTCGCACCGGTGGGGTCGCAGCGCTGGTGCCCCAACCAGAACGCCCGAGCCAGCGGATAGAGCACGAAGGCGCCCAGGACCACCAACGAAGGCGACAACAGTGCCAGGGCGAGCGGCGCATCACGCCAGCGACGACGCCTCGAGACGGTCGCCGCGGTCGCCGCGGTCGTGACGGTCGTCATTGCTCGACACGCTTCATCGTCGTCGGATCGAAGTGGTGCAGATGACGATCGGGGAACAGCACACCGACCTCGTCACCGACGCGATGGACGAGGGACGTGTCTCGGGCTCCATCGACACGCGCGACGACCCGCGTCTCGCCCACGTCGAGGTGGACGAGGGTCTCGTGGCCGAGGTGCTCGATGAGCGACACCGTGGCACGGCACGACGAGGACGCATCGAACTCCACGTGCTCGGGACGGATGCCCACCAGGAACGGCCGATCGGACACGACGCCCATGGGCAGGACGTTCATCGGGGGTGTGCCGATGAACTGCGCGACGAACACGGATGCCGGTCGCGCATACACCTCCTGGGGTGTGCCCACCTGCTCGAGTCGACCTCGGCTCATCACCGCAACGTGCGTCCCCATCGTCATCGCCTCGACCTGGTCGTGCGTGACGTACACGAAGGTGCTCGACAGCCGAGCGTGCAGCGCGACCAACTCGGCGCGCGTCTCGCCGCGGAGCTTGGCGTCGAGGTTCGACAGCGGCTCGTCCATGCAGAACACCGCCGGACTCCGCACGATCGCACGCGCCAACGCAACCCGTTGACGCTGACCGCCACTGAGTTGGCCAGGCTTGCGATCGAGGTACTCGGTGAGACCGAGCGTCGCCGCAGCCCGCTGTGCCTGCGCGGCCCGGTCGGGTTTCGAGACACCCCGAACCTTGAGGGGGAACTCGATGTTCGCCTGGACCGTCTTGTGTGGATAGAGGGCGTAGCTCTGGAAGACCATGGCCACGTCGCGTTGCTTGGGTTCCACCTCGTTCACCCGAGCACCGCCGATCATCACGTCACCGCTCGTCGGATCCTCGAGGCCTGCGATCATGCGGAGCACGGTGCTCTTCCCGCAGCCCGACGGTCCGAGGAGGATCATGAAGTCGCGGTCGGCGATCTCGAGGCTCACATCGTCGACCGCAGTGACGCCGTCGAAGACCTTGGTGAGAGCGTTCAGTCGTACATCGGCCACGACCCCACAGTAGGCCACGAAGCTGCCGCCGCGATCGGGCGCGGATCACGTTCATGTCGGGTTCATCCGCCGATCACGCAGCCGCCGGCACAGCCGGCGCCGTGGCCACCTCGGACCACACCTGGCTAGCGTTCGTCTCGTGACCTCGCCGCTCGTCCGTCTGCGCCTTGCAGCACTCGGCGTGGGGCTGGTGGTGATCGTGGGCCCCGCCGGCTACACGGCATTCGGGTTGTCGGTCCTCGACGCGCTGTACCAGACGGTCACGACGGTCACCACGGTCGGGTTTCGCGAGCTCGGCGACTTCGGAGTGCCCGAGCAGGTCTTCACGATGGGGCTGATCGTGGTGGGTGTGGGATTGGTCTTCTACACGTTCACCCTCGTGGTGCAGATCGTCGTGGAAGGTGAGCTGCGCGAGATCGTTGGGAGGCGACGGATGGATCGGAAGATCGCGGACATGGCAGGCCATGTCGTGCTGTGCGGGTGGGGTCGAGTCGGCCGGGCTGTTGCGTCAGATCTCACCCGCGCCGGCAAGCAGGTGGTGGTCGTCGACATCAGCTCCGACCGGGTGCGGGACGCGGACCACGCGACGGTGGTGGGCGATGCCACGCTCGATCAGACGCTGCGCGCCGCGGGCATCGAGCGCGCAGGAACCCTCGTGGCAGCACTTGCCGACGATGCCGCCAACCTTTTCGTCACACTCTCGGGTCGAACGCTCAACCCGGGTCTGTTCATCGTGGCCCGCGCTCGCCAGGAAGACAGCATCGACAAGCTGAACCGCGCCGGAGCTGATCGTGTGGTGAACCCGCAAGAGCTCGGTGCAGCCCGGATCGCCAGCTTCGTCGTTCGTCCGCATGTCGCAGAGTTCATCGACGTGGTGATGCACGAGCGCAGCATGGAGTTCCGGATGCAGGAGGTGGTCGTGCCGCCCGGGTCGGAGCTCGCCGATCGATCGCTGCGCGAGCTCGATCTGCGCCAGCGAGCCGGTGTGCTGGTGCTTGCCGTGCGCGGCGACGACGATGTGTTCCGGTCGAATCCTGACCCCGATACCAACCTTCACGCCGGTGACGTGGTGATCGCCGTGGGCACCGAGGCCGACCTCAGCCGGCTGGTGAGGCTGGCGATCGGTCGCTAGCCTCGCCCTCATGTCCGATCTGCCCGACGCCACGCCGTCCGCTCCCCCTTCGGTCGTTGGCGCTGACGCCGACATCGCCGTGGACGTCGACGAGGTCGTATCGATGGCGGCCGTCGCTCCTCCGCCGGCAGAGGGTCATCTCGACCTCGATCACATCGAGCGCGACCTCGCCGATGTCGAGGCCGCCCTGCGCCGTCTCGACAGCGGGGAGTACTGGACCGATGAAGTCACGGGTGCGACGCTGCCCGACGAACACCTCGTCGATCACCCCACGGCACGCCGCTTCGTCGGCAGGTGACCGGTGCCCGATCGACCCCGGCACGGTCGGCTGGACGGACACGCCTCCTCGCGGTTTCGACGGCGGTTTCGACGGCGGTCTCGACGTCTCCTCGGACCCGGCGGCTTCGCCGCACCGCCCGTGTCTGGAGGTTGACGACGCGCAACGCGATCCGTTTCGTCGTTCATCGGGTGCGTCGACGATTCGCGCGCCAGGCAGCCCGGCCGATGCTCGACGATGCCTTCTCGCTGCGCACCGCCGAAGACGTCGCTCGCGAGCTCGGCAACATGAAGGGCGCGCTGATGAAAGCCGGCCAACTCATCAGCTTCGTGATCGAGGCGCTGCCCGAACCTGCCCAGCACGCCCTGTCACAGCTGTACGACGATGCGCCACCGATGACTCCCGATCTCGCCGCCTCCGTGGTGCTCGCCGAGTTCGGTCGCGATCCCGAACGGGTCTTCCTCGACTGGCAGCCTCATCCCATCGCTGCGGCCAGCATCGGCCAGGTGCATCGAGCGGTCACCCGCGACGGCGTGGATGTCGCCGTGAAGGTGCAGTACCCCGGTGTCGGGCAGGCGATCGAGGCCGACCTCGCCAACGCCGACGTCCTCTACCGGCTGGTGAGCGCGTTCACGCTCAAGGGGCTCGATACCCGAGCCCTCGTCGATGAGCTGCGCGTCAGGATGCGCGACGAGCTCGACTATCGGATCGAAGCTGCGAACGTGCGGGAGCTCCGCTCCTGCTTCGCCGACCATCCGTTCGTGTCGATCCCCGACGTCATCGATGAGCTCTCGGGCACCACGGTGATCACGACGGAGTGGGTCGACGGGCTGTCGTGGAACGACTTCGTCGCGCAGGCCTCGCCTGCGGCGAGGCAGCGCGCCGGCGAGAGCATCTGGCGCTTCGCCCAGCACGCCATTCTGAGGATCGGCGTCTTCAACGGTGATCCGAACCCCGGCAACTACCGCTTCAGCAGCGATGGGGACGTCACGTTCCTCGACTTCGGCATGGTCAAACGATGGGCGCCGGGCGAGTGGGAACGCCTGGCCCCCTGCATGGATGCGATCATCGTCGAGAGAGATCCGGAGCGACTGGTGAGCGCGATGGAACGATCCGGGTTCCTTCGTGACGGACACAGCCTTGTACCGCAGGACGTGTACGACTACGTGAGCATCCCCTATCGGCCGTACCTCACCGAGAGGTTCACCTTCACCCGTGACTTCATGCGCGACACCGTCCAACGCATCGCCGACGTCGGTGGCCCGCATGCCAAGGTGATCGAACAGATCGACATGCCGCCGTCGTTCGTGATGCTCGACCGAGTGGTGTGGGGTGTGAGCGCGTTGCTGGGGAAGCTCGAACTCGAGGCGCCGTGGCGGGCGATGTTGCTCGAGTACCAGGCCGGAGGCCCTCCCGCGACAGCGCTCGGCAGCGCCGAGTCGGCGTGGCGACGCAACGTGCCGCCAAGCCGTCGGTGACCGATCGTTGACCGGGTTGGAGTGACATACGTCCTGGGTCGGATCGATCCACGCTCTCGATTTGATCGACCAATACCCTTGCAGATCTCAACCCCATACCTGAGGGGGAGGAAGGGTGAGCATGACCGATCTGAGACAACGGTACTGGGCTCCCTTGTCGACCTCTGCCGTGGTCTTGTCCAGCCCGATCGATCGCCGGCGATACTTCCGGGTCGTCGCGATCATTCGTTCGATCGCCGTGGTCGTGATGGGCTCGTCCATCTTGTGGTCGTCCCGCGATTCGTCACCTTGGTTGCTGGCGCCCATCAGCGTGTACGTGTACCCGTGCACCGTGCTGGTGTGGAGGTACATCCGGCGGACCGGCGTCCTTGCCCCGTTCGTCTTGTTGTGCGACATCGTGGCCCTCGGGGTCTTCGCCGCAATCGATCCACTCTTCTTCACGCCGGCGTTGGTCGGGATTCTGGCGATCCTCGCGTTCAACTGCCAGACGATCGAGCGTCGGGGTGCGCTGATCCTCAGCGGAGCAGCGGTCGTCGCGACCTGGGGAGCCGTGATCCCACATCATTCTCACGCGGCCGTGTTCGCAGCGGCCGTCTTCCCGCTCGGTGTCGCCGCCGTCGTGTTTCCGACACAGATCTCGGCCGACGTGATGCAGCGCTCGCTGGCGTTCAACTCCACTGTCGCCAATGCGCTCGGTCTCGCGATGTTCGAGAGCCGCGGTGTCCAGGGTGAGCCGATGGCGATGGTCCACCGCACCGCTCCCGGGCGGGTCATCGCCGACTTCACCGAACAGGAATGGCTCGACAACCTGCATCCCACCGATTCGGTCGTCAGCGACCGGATCGATGCCGCGGTCGACGCAGGTCGTGACTACCGCGAGCGCTATCGCAGCCGCACCGCCCAGGGCAGCTACCGATGGATCGAGGAGTTCGGTCGCGTCGTCACGAGTGGTACACAGGTGATGGTGTACGGGGTGGTCATCGACATCACCGAGCAGGTGGAGTCCCTCGAACAACTGGCTCGCCTCGACCTGATCGCTGACTTGGTGGATGTCAGCATCACCGTGCTCCGTCTCGTCGACCACGACGACCCGACGTCGCTGACCGTCGTCTGGGAGAACAAGGCGGCGGCGCGCATGGAGGCCGGAGGTCACGTCGGAAAACGCCTCATCGACATCAACCGCCGCACATTCGACACCGCCGCACATCGTGGTGTCGGGTACGAAATGGCAAAGGTCGCTGCCGGTGGCCCGACATGGCGGTTGCCGGACGCCCGCGCCACGTTGGACGGTCACGATCGGCTGTTCTCGTTGGTGGTCAGCCCATGCTCGGATGGCCAGTGCGTCGCCGCGATGGAGGACGTCACGGAGTTGTTCACAGCGCAAGACGAGCTCGAACGCCTGGCGTACGTGGATCGTCTGACCGATCTTCCGAACCTTGCCCGGCTGCGCGAGATGATCGTGCGCGCGCCGGTCGGTTCGATGTTGTTCCTGATCGACCTCGACCAGCTCGGTCACGTCAGGGAGGCATTCGGACAGGGTTGCGCCGATGAGTTGATCACCGAGGTCGCACGCGTGCTGGCGGGAGTCGATCACGGCGGCGCCCTGTGTCGCCTCGAAGGTGGCCGGTTCGGACTGCTCACACCTCCGGATGCGGGCGGGGCCGACCTCGCGCAACGGATCGTGAAGACACTCGCGCAACCCGTCACGCTTCCCAATGGTCTGACGCTTCAGGCGTCGGCCGGCATCGGGATCACGACCAAGACTCGACATGACATGTCTGCTGACGAGATGCTCCGTCAGTCCAATGTCGCTCTCACCCAGACACAGCGACACCGCAGCGGCGTCGAGAGCTACGACGCCCGGAGCGACACCTCAGCGCCGCACCGAATGATGCTGCTCGGAGAACTGCGTCGTGCTCTTCTCGACAACGAACTCGAACTCCAGTACCAGCCGGCGATCGACTCTGCCAACGGCGAGGTGGGTTACGCGGAAGGACTCCTGGTGTGGCGCCATCCGGTGCTCGGTCTGCTCTCGGCCATCGAACTCACCGAGATGGTCGATCTCAGCAACCTCGACAGCGACATCGTGCTGTACTCGCTTCGGCTGGCCATCGCCGATCAGCGCACGTGGCGCGATGCCGGCCACGACGTTCCGGTCTCGATCAACATCGACCTCAGAACCCTCCACGATTCGAGGGCGGTGTCGCGGATGATCGAGATGCTCGCCGACTCCGAGATCGCGCCACATGCGATCGGACTCGAGGTCGACCAGAGTCTGGGTATCACCGGTCACCACACGGTCGAGACATCGCTTGAGCGGCTCGCTGCTGCCGGCTTCCGAATCGTTGCCGATCACTGCGGCAGCCAAATGAGCGAGCTGTCCACACTGAGCGGGCTGATCGACCACTACAAGCTCGATGGGGCCTTCGTCGGAACCATCCTCTCCGTCGACGAGTCGCTCCTGGCATCCGTGATCGCCACCTGCCGCCGGCATGGAAGGACCGTGTCCGCCGACGACGTCCACGACGATGCCAGGTATCGATGGCTCGTCGACAACGGCATCGACCTGATTCAGGGACCGTACGTCGGACCGGCCATGACCGCCGGCGAGCTGACTGCCTTTCTCGAGGACCACGGCGATCGTCTTGCCATCGAGTCTCGTTCGACAGCGGATCTTGCCGGACCGAACGACGCCAGCAACGAATCGTTCGCAGCCGCACCCGATCGCACGAGAACTTCCGCCGTAGCCACCACATGAAGAAGGCAGCCGTCATTCGATGAACAACCGACGCTCGCCCTCGGTGCTGCTCGGAAGGGCCGCAATCCTTCCGATGCCACCCCACGAAACGCAACGGCTGTTCCGCCTCGCCGCGGTCTTGCGGATGCTTGGCTTCGCCCTGATGGGCGCTGTGCTGATGTGGACCGTCCGGGATCGGTCTGCATGGGTGGTCGCCGGCGCAGCGATCGTGATCCTCCCCGGGATCCCGATCACGTGGATGCTGTTCCGGCGCACCGGCGTTCTCGCGCCCTACGTGTGGCTCAGGGACCTCGTCAGTCTCGGAGTGCTCGTCGCGCTCGTGCCGGAACTGTTGGTGCCGGCCATGTTGTGCTGCGTGGTGATCATTGCCTTCAATGCTCACGTCACCGAGCGGCGCACCGGTGTCCTGCTGTCGCTCGTGGCGGTGGCGTCGATGACCGTCGGTGCTGCCGTTGGACGGCATCACGATTGGGTGATCGCTCTGTTGCTGTTCGCCGCGGCCATCGTCGCGACGATCGTTCCGAGCCGCTGGACCGAGAGCACGGCACGGCGCTCGATCGACTTCAACATCGGGATCGCGGAGGGTCTCGGCGTTGCGATGTTCGAGACCACGGATCTCCCCGTTCAACCAACCACCAACTACCACGTGTTCCTCGGCGAGTCAGCCCAGTTCCAGGACATCAGCCAGGCCGAGTGGTCGGTACAGGTGCACCCCGACGATGTCTCGGTGGCCGAAGGCGTCATCGCCGACGCCGTGGCGGCTGGGCATGACTACCGGATCAGGTACCGACAACGTCACCAAGACGGCACGTATCGCTGGATCGAGGAGATCGGCAGGACCTCCAAGGGCATCGATGGTCGGGTGAAACGTCTGTACGGACTCACCTACGACGTCGACGATTCGATCGTTGCAGACGAGATGTTGACCCGGTTCGATCGTCTGGTCGACTCGCTCGACGTCGGGGTGACGGTGCTTCACCTTCAGGAGGCCGACGATCCGACATCGCTGACCATCGTCTACGAGAACGAGGCCACTCGCCGGCTGGCGCACACCAGCGTCGTGGGCCTTCGACTCATCGATTTCGACCCGACCGCCTTCGATGTCACCACCCACCGCGGCCTCGGGTTTCGCGTCGCCGACGTCGCCCTCGGAGGCGAGGCGATCGTGATCAACGACTCGCGCCTGCCAGTCCTCGACGAACAGCGGTGGTTTTCGATGGTCGTCAGCCCGCTCCCCAACCGACACTGCGCGGTCGCGCTCCACGACGTCACCGATCTGATGCGCTCTCAAGCGGAACTCGAACGGCTCGCGTTCGTCGACACCATGACCGGCCTGCCGAACCGGGAACGACTTCGTCAACTCATCGCTGGCGCACCGGTCGGTTCACTCCTCGCGGTCCTCGATCTGGATGACTTCGTGAACATCAACGAGGCGTTCGGTCATGCATGCGGCGACCAGACGATCGCCGAGGTGGCTCGGATCCTCGCCGAGTCCTTCGATGGCAGTGTGACCGCACGGCTGGGCGGCGATGAGTTCGCCGTCCTCGTTCGCTCCGCACAGGCACACGCCCTCTCGTATGCCGAGCGCATCGCGACCGCACTCGAGCGCCCGATCACGCTGCGCAGCGGGCTCACGCTGCACATCTCGGCAAGCATCGGCACGAGCGTCAAGTGGAATCCGGACGGTTCACCGGACGAGTTGCTCCGCCAGGCCGATGTGGCGATGAACCGCGCAAAGACCCTGCGGACGGGACACGAGGCGTACCACGTCGGCAACGACACCTCGGCTCCCCATCGGATGATGCTCGCCGGCGAGATCCATCGCGCGGTGCGGGAGGACGAGCTCGAGGTGCTCTATCAACCGATCGTCGACCTCCAGTCCGGTTCGATCGTCGGTGTCGAGGGTTCGCTGAGCTGGCTGCACCCTTCGCTCGGACTGCTCGGGCCCGGTCAGCTCAGTGAGGTCGTCGGATCGAGCAACGCGTCGGCCGACCTCCTCGTCGTCCAGCTCGAACGTGCGATACGCCAGCACCAGCTGTGGCTCGAGAAGGGCCACCGTGTCCCGATCAACATCAACGTCGCCGCCACCATGCTTCGCAACGAGCGCCTCATGACCAAGGTCATCGACATCGTCACTCGCTCCGGGGTGGCGAGCGACGTGATCGGCCTCGAGGTGGCAGAAGCTGGACTGTCCCTCAGTGATGCCGGAACCCGAGCGTCGCTCATGCGTCTCGACGATGCCGGCCTGCGCTTGATCCTCGACCACTTCGACTGCAGTGCCGCGGTGATCCTGAGCCTTCGCAGCTTGCCGTTCGGCACCCTCAAGATCGATCGCGCCATTCTGGGCGATCCGAACAGCACCGTCGACCTCCTGATCTCGGCCATCGTCGGAGTCGCGGCCGACCTCGGGCTGGCGCTCACCCTGTTCGGAGTCGATGACGACGAGAGCCTGCGCTGGTTGCGCGCAGGCAGCGTGCATGGCGTCCAGGGAGATGCGGTCCATCGTTCCGCGTCTGCCGACGAGGTCGAACTGCTGCTCTCGGCACAGCGACTGGCAGCCGCGAAGCTGTAGGGCCGCTGAGCACCGAACGACCTGAACGATGGGTTCGTCGATCCACAGCGACACGATGTTGTCCCCGCAGTATCTTTCAGTCCCGAGCGCACCATTGTGGGGAGGAGGCAGGCATGGCACGACTGGCGCGAGCACTGTGGGCTCCGTTGTCGGCTCGTGCGATCCTTCCGCTCACCGAGGCCGATCGAGTGCGGTACTTCCGGCTCGCAGCGATCATCCGGTCGATCGCGATCGGTGTGTTCGGGACTGCGCTCATGTGGTCGTTTCGCGACCGATCACCCTGGATGCTCGCCATCGGCGTCGTGTGGATGTACCCGGCGATCGTCGTCACCTGGATGATCATTCGCCGATCGGGCGTGCTGGCCCCGCACATATGGCTTCGCGACATCCTCAGCATGACGGTCTTTGCCGCAGTGGTGCCCGACTACGTCGCGGCAGCGATGATGACCGTCCTGGCCATCCTCGCCTTCAACTGCTACACGGTTGAACGGCGGACGACGATCGTCCTGTCGATCGTGTCGGTCATCGGCATGATCGGCGCGACGTCGGTGAACGTGTCGAACATGTCGGTCGTCTCCACCCTGTTGTTCCCTTTCGCCATTCTCGCGATCGTCGTGCCGTCACAGATGTCGGCGGACACCATGCACCGCTCGCTCGCGTTCAACGCCAGCATCGCCGGGTCCCTTCAGGTCGCGATGTTCGAAACCATCGGGGCACCCGGTCATCCCTCCAGCCTGCATCACTTGTTCGCCCCGGAGGTGCGTGGACTGCCTCCCATCCAGACCGAGGCCGAATGGCTCGACATCCTCCACCCGGACGACATCACCGTGAGCGAAGAGATCGACGCTGCGGTGGCTGCCGGTGAGGACTACCGCGTGCGCTACCGACAGCGTGGCGACGACGGCGACCACATCTGGATCGAGGAGATCGGTCGCGTCGAGAAGAACACGGAGCAGGTGAAGGTTCTGGGCATGACCCGCATCGTCACCAGGGAGGTCGAAGCCGAGTCGCACATGACTCGCCTCGACCGCATGGTCGACATGGTCGATGTGTCGATCTCCGTTCTGCGCCTCGTCGACCCCGCCGAACCCACATCGCTGACCGTCGTGTGGGAGAACCAGATGGCATCCCGGATCGAAGGCGCCAGCCACGTCGGCCAACGGCTCATCGACTTCAACCGAAACACCTTCGACGTCGAGCGTCACCGCGGCCTGGGGTACATGATGGCCGAGGTCGCCGCGGGCGGCCCCTCGTTCCGAGTCGCAGATGCACACATCCGGCTCCACGGCGAGAACCGTCTGTTCTCGATCGTCGCGAGTCCACTCCCGGACCAGCACTGTGCCGTCGTCATGCAGGACGTCACCGAACTGTGGGCGGCTCGCGGCGAGCTCGAGCGGCTCGCATTCGTCGACCCGCTCACCGGCCTGCCCAACCGTGTGAAGCTGAGACAGGCGATCGGAGATGCACCCGTCGGGTCGATGTTGTTCGTGATGGATCTCGACCGCTTCACCCACGTCAACGAGGCGTTCGGGCACGGATGCGGCGACCAGATGATCATCGAGGTGGGTCGGATCCTCGCCGACGCGCCCGAGGGTGCGATCGTCGCTCGGCTCGGTGGCGACGAGTTCGGCATACTCACCCCACCGGGCGTTGGCGCCCAAAACGAGCTGGTTGCTCGCATCTTCCACGCGCTCACGCGGCCGGTGAACCTGCCCAGCGGGCTCACGCTGCAAGCCGCGGCAAGCATGGGCATCACCACCAAGAACAGGCCCGAGGCGTCTGCTGACGAGCTCCTCCGACAGGCCGACGTCGCGCTCAGCAACGCCAAGCGCTTCCGCAACACGCACGAGGTGTACGACGCTCGGAAGGACACGTCCACACCGCACCGGATGATGCTCCTCGGCGAGCTCCGTCGAGCGCTGGTGAGTGGGGAACTGGAGCTCCACCATCAACCGGCGATCGACACCAAGACCGGCATGATCTCGTCCGTCGAGGCGCTGCTGGTGTGGCGTCACCCGTCGCTCGGCCTGTTGTCCACCGACGAGTTGACGGAGATGATCGACCTCAGCAACCTGAATGCTGACATCGTGATGCACTCGTTGCGAGAAGCGGTGCGGCACTACGGCGATTGGCAACGTGCCGGACGGGCCGTTCCCGTGTCGATCAACGTCAACGGCGCGACCATCCATGACGAGACGCTCGTGGCGAGAATCGTCGAGACGGTGCAACGCGCCGAACTGCCGCGCCATGCGATCGGTATCGAGATCTCCGAACAGCACTTGCTGCTCGGACAGGGCATCAGCCAAGGATCCCTGAAGCTGCTCGCATCCGCCGGCATCTGGGTGACGATCGACCACTTCGGCTCGGCGGTCACCTCGTTGTCCGTGCTCCGACGCTCGCACGCCAACGCGCTCAAGATCGATCGGCACGGCCTGGCCGACCTGCGACCCCTGGACGCCGACCTGATGGCCGCCATGATCGCCGCATGCCACGGCTTCGGCGTGCTCGTTGCGGCAGACGGTGCCGACGACGACGAGACGCTGGACTGGCTGGTCACGCTCGGCATCGACCAGGTGCAAGGAACCGTCGTCGGTACGACGGTTCCTGCCGACGAGATGCAATCGATCCTCGAGACTCACGTACCGATGACGGTTCGTCGCTGAAGCGTCCGATCGATCCAGATCGATCTCTCGGCTCAAGAGCGTCCCTCTCGTCGGGGTATGGTGCCGCCGGACACATGACGAGGGGTCGCATGCCGGGCCCTCGTCGACGACCTGGGGGGGAATGTGGCGGATCCGTACAAGCCAAGAGCGCCGTTTGCGCCGTGGGATCGGCGCGAGCTGCCAGGTCTGTTCGACGTGGAGGAATCGGCTCGTCGGGTCGGGAACTACAAGTGGGCCGAGATGAAGCTGTTCGAGGCGCTCGGTGGCTGGGTGGCGACGGTGCCCGAGTTGGACGTGAAGATGCGCCTCGGCACCCACTGCTACAAGCACGCGTGGCATGCCGAGCTGTGGCACAAGCGTCTCCCGGAACTCCGTGAGATGAACCCCGACCGGCTGACCCAGCCTGCGAACGAGGCGATGGTGCGATTCGTCGAGGCGATGACCGAGCCCGAGGCACCCGAGCAGACCATCGAGAAGCTCGTCGGCGTCTACCGGGTGTTCATCCCACACTTCATCGCGGCCTACACGTTTCACAGGAACAACACGAGCCAGATCACCGATGCCCCCACCATCCGTTCGATCGACTTCATCCTCCAGGACGAGTTCGACGACTGGCGCGACGGCGAGATGCTCATCCAGTCACTGATCGAAACGCCCGACGAGGTCGACAGGGCGGCCGCTCATCAATCACGTCTCGAGAAGCTGATGCTGGCGGCGGGCGGCATCACCGGACCAGGCAGCATCGGCGGACCGACAGGGTCCGCGACAGGGGGTGCAACATGAGGAAGTTCTTTCCTGTGGAGGAGTTGGCGCGCGACAGCCGGTTCAACCAGGTCACGATGAAGGAACGCATGGCCGACCCACGCAGCGCGCTCGGCTCGGACGAGCCTCGCCAGAAATCGAACCGTTTGGTCCCCAGCCGCCCCGATGCCAGCTCCGCGGCGCGGGCTCTGATGCACGGCATCTTCGTGGGCGAGATCCAGGCGCTCGAAGGTGCCGGCCGCACCTGCCACGACTTCCGAACCTCGGGCGACAGTGCCCGACGCTCGCAGGACGACGCTCACGGAGCGGACTCCTTCGCCGACACCGTGCCGTTCGCGTTGAAGCTCGACATGGCTCGCCAGGCGTGGGACGAGGCTCGCCACGTCGAGATCAGCATCAAGCTCAGCGACTGGATGGGCGGCGAGATCGGGGAGTTCGCCGAGAACACGGTGCTGTTCCAGGCCGCGTGCAGCAGCGATCCCGTGCTGCGTCTCGCCGGTGTCAACCGGGCGCTCGAAGGCCTCGCCATCGACGTGTTCACAACGATGAAGGAGTTCGGTGATCTGGCCGGCGACCCGTACCTCGAGTTCTGCGAGGACTGGATGCTCGCCGACGAAGTGACCCACGTGAAGATGGGCAGTGACTGGCTGCGGCGCGTGACGGAGAACGATCCTGATCGGCGCAAGAAGGCGCTCGAGTTCCAGAGTGTGGTCGACAAGCTGTTCAGCTATGGCGGTACCCGTTCCGACAGCCACGAGTCGCCCATCGGTCTCGCCCGACGGTTCCGCGAGCTCGCGGGCTTCACCGACGACGAGGTCGCCGACATCGCCGAGGTCAGTCTGGCCGCGCTCGAAGAGCGCAAGGCATCGGTCGCGAAGATGCAAGCCGCGACGCGTGAGTTCGCGGCCTCGTGACGTTCGCACCAGCCCTCACCTGATCCTGCATGATCGGCGCCACATGACCGTCACCGTCACCCCGCAAACGTTCCAGTTCGTCCACTTCGATGCAGCGCTGATCGAGCGCGTGGCCGCGAGCCTCGTCGCCGCGCTCGGCCTTGATCGCCCCGTCGTGATCGAGGTGGACGAGACCACGCCGCTCGCCCGCATTGCGCTGGATCTCGGTGATGTCGTGTCCATCCGAGTGGAGAGTGGCGCATTCGAGGACACTCGGCAGCCGCGGCACCAGAGCGAGGAGATCACTGCCGCGGCGCTCGGACGCGTGCTGCTGCGGGCCCGAGACCGGTTGGTCGGCGGCTTCGGCGAGGCGCCGCCCGACGACCAACTCTCGCTCGCCCAGTTCGCTGCGTGGGAGACCTACAGCGTCGGACGCCTCGAACGCATCGGCCTTCCCGTGAACCGTCAGCGATGGCAGTACAACTTCCGCAACCGACACGGATTCAACGACGTCGCCGACCTCGCCTTCGATCGTCTGTGGACGAGCGAAGGTCTCACCTGGGCCGAACTTGACGAGATCAGCCGCAGCGCCTCTGCCCCTTGACGATTCGCCCACGTTGCGTGGCCGGATGTCATGCATCGAGCGCCCGATCCTCACGAACATCCTGGACATCGTTCCCGAATTGGCCGATCATGTGAGCATGTGCGCGCGCAGCGTGCGTACCGTCCGATTGGGAGGACCCATGAACAGCGAAGCCAAGATCCAAGAACTCGAGGCGAAGGTCGCGGAGCTCACCGAAGTCGTAGAGCGTTTCGCCGCGCCCGACCGACCCTCGCGGGTAGAGACAGTCGCGATGCCTGTCGAGCCCACACGTGCCTCGCGGCGGAACATGTTGAAGCTGGCAGGCGCGGCCGTTGTTGGAACCGCCGCGGCCGTAGCGACCAATGCCCTGCCTGCGGCTGCGGCAGATGGCAGCTCGATCTTGCTCGGCCAGGACGGCACGGCGAACAACACGTACACCACTCCGACCGGAATCAACTTCACAGGCGCCAACACCGACGGCGTGTTGTTCAAGGTCCAAGACGGGACGACATGGACCGCATCGTCCGCGACCTATCCCTCAGCTCTTGCCGGCTACGCCTCGATCTCAGGGTCTGCCCGCAACGGCATCTACGGATACACACAGTGGGCAGATCATGCCGGCATCGTGGGCTACGGCTCGTTCGGCACCGCAGGGTCATTGGGGGGCCGTTTCGCAGGAGCTCGGGCCGCGATCAACCTTGTGTCGAGCGGAGCAACCCCGGCAGTGGTTGCGACCGCCCACAAGGTCGGCGACATCATTCGCACCGACGATGGATCAGCGTGGTACGTCACAGCAGACGGCACTCCCGGCACCCTTCGCAAGCTCGCCGGACCGACTTCTGCTGGCACGCTGCATCTGCTCGCCACACCTGTTCGCGTGTATGACTCACGTGTCGGTGAAGTCCCCGCCACCGCGCCAAAGACGCCACTGTCGGGCGCCACGCGAACGATCGACTGCACGCTCAATTCGAGTGGCGTCCCGGCAGGCGCTGCCGGACTGGTCCTGAACGTCACCGCACTCTCGCTCTCGGCCGTCGGCTACCTCTCGGTCTCGCCGGGTGCCACGGGCTTCAGCGGCACCTCGACGCTGAACTGGAATGCGGTCAGCGCAGTCGTCGCGAACAGTGTCACGGTCGGTGCTGGGGCCGGCGCGACGATCGACGTGACCGTCGGTGGCGGTGGCAACACGAACTTCATCGTGGACGTGTTCGGCTTCTACGCCTGACGGCAGCGTCTGACCGACCGAGACCGACGGACGGGCACCGGGGCTGCTGCTCCGGTGCCCGTCGTACGTTTTCGACACGCGAGACTCGACCCATGAGTGACCCTGCAGCGATCTGTGTCCACGACGTCGACGTGAACGGGGTGACCCTCCGGGTTCACGAAGCCGGCGACCCGGCGAACCCGACCGTGATCCTGAGCCATGGCTTTCCCGAGCTCGCGCACTCGTGGCGTCACCAGCTGCCGGCTCTTGCGGCGGCGGGATATCACGTGCTGGCACCCGACCAACGCGGTTATGGGCACTCCTCAGCGCCGACCGACGTCGAGGCCTACGGAGTGCAGCACCTGTGCGGTGACCTTCTCGGTCTGCTCGACCGGGCGGGCAAGGACCAGGCCGTGTTCGTGGGTCACGACTGGGGTTCGCTGATCGTGTGGGAGACCGCCCGGATGCACCCCGAGCGTGTGCGCTCGGTCGTGGGTGTGAGCGTGCCCTGCACGTCGTGGCCCGGCGTGCCGACCGAGCTGATGAAGATGGTGTACACCGACCGCTTCTTCTACATCCTGTACTTCCAGCAGGTGGGCCCACCCGAACGCGAGCTCGAGGCAGATCCGGGCCGATCGATGGCCAGCTTCCTGTACAGCGCGTCTGGCGCAGCGATGGTCGGCCGCACGATGCCGACCGAGCTCCCGCCGATGGAAGGGACCGGATTCCTGGACGTGATGGGCACGGAGCCGCCGGCACTGCCGTACCCGGGGCCCGAAGGAGGGTGGCTGACCGCGGACGATCTGCAGGTGTACACCGACGAGTTCGCGAACTCGGGCTTCTTCGGTCCGGTGAGCTACTACCGGAACCTCGACTCCAACTATGCGCTGGTGAAGGACTTGGGGCCCGATCGGATCTCGATGCCGTCGTACTTCATCACCGGCGAATTGGACGGTGTGAACCTGATGGACCCGACCGGCATCGAACGGATGCAGACGACGTTGCCGGACTTCCGCGGCTTCACGATCGTGCCGGGCGCCGGCCACTGGGTGCAACAGGAAGCCCCACAGGCGTTCAACGGTGCCCTGCTCGGCTATCTCGCCACGCTCTGAGCCAGAACGCGAACGGTCCTCGACGCTGATGCGTCGAGGACCGTTTCCGTTTCGGGTGAGTCCGTCGCAACCGACGTTGCGGAGGTGATCAGCGCTGGTTGAGCTTGCTGAGCAGTCGCAGCAGTTCGAGGTACAGCCACACGAGGGTGATCAACAGACCGAAGGCCGCGTACCACTCCATGCCCTTCGGCAAGCCCTGCTTCGACCCCTTCTCGATGAAGTCGAAGTCGAGCGTGAGATTCAGCGCGGCGAGGGTGGCGGCGAAGATGCTGAACCCGATGCCCAGCAGGCTGGCCGATTGCAGGAACGGAACGCTGCCGCCGAAGATGTTGATCACGAACGACACCATGTAGAACGCCATCAGCCCGAGCGTCGCCATCGTGACGGTGCGACGGAACTTGTCGGTGACCTTGATGATGCCGGTGCGATACAACACGAGCATCACGGCGAACACGCCGAGTGTGGCACCCACGGCCTGGACGACGATGCCGTCGTAGGCCTCGTTGTACGCCTTGGAGATCGCTCCGAGGAAGAAACCCTCGCCGACGGCGTATACGGGGGCCAGGAACTTCGACAGCAACGGCTTGAAGTGCACGATGATGGCGCACACGAAGCCGACGAGGACGCCAGCGATCGCGAGCATGGGCAGCGACACCCGGCCGTTGCCGAGCTCGTCGGTCGAGGTCCAGCCGAACACGGCAGAGGCGAGCAGGATCACGAGCAGTACACCGGTCGCGGTGATGGTGCCCTGGACGGTCATCACGCCGGGACGCCACGACGAGATGGGCCCGTCGGTGATGGGGGTGCGCGCGGGGCCGAGCACCTGTGCGGACGGCTCGGGCGCGGCCCAGCCTGCCTGCGACGCTGTCGCTATGGCCTTGTCGTTGAGAAAGGGGTTGGACATCGCATGCTCCTGGGGAGGGTCGAAGAGCGGGCACCGTGAACACGATTCCCGCTGATCAGGCTAGCGGTCTCCCCGCTTCGCGCATGATCGTGCCCCGCCTCCGAAATCCCCCGATCATGCGAGATCGTGGGCACTCGGTCCGTCCCAGAGGTCGATGTCGGGCGGTCCGCTCAGCACCCCGATGCACGAGCGGGCCATCTCGACCATCACGGGGCTGTCGAAGTGGATGCGCTGCGCGTCGGCAGAGTCCCACTTCTGGATGAGCAGATAGCGACCGGGTTGCGTGACCGACGCACACAGATCGACGTTGCGGCACCCCGGCTGCATCCGAGTGAGCACCACGTACTTGGACAAGATGGCGAGCAGTTCGCTCGAGTCGATCGCGTCGAACCTCATCGTCACGATCGCGAGCTCGATCGCAGGTCGGTCGTCGGTCATCTGCCCACTCGCAATCTCACTCGTTGATTCCGTCTCGGCACGTCTCGGCACGTCTCGTCGGTCGAGTTGGTCGCTCAAGCGGTCGCACACGACGGCCGAGCGTACCGCGACCGCAGTACGGTGCGACCCGATGTCCAGCCTGCCACCGCCGCCACTCGACGCCACGCCGGCGCCAGGCCCGGGCGGAGGCATGGTCCCGGGTTCTTCCGGTGGGATCACCGGTGCGCCGGACGACTCCGCCCCGCGTGCGGTGGTGCTCGCTTCGCCGAGCGTCACTCGCGCCGGCGCCGCCGGCTCACGCCGCCGCACGATCTGGCTCGCCGCGGTGATGTCGCTCGCGCTCGTCATCGGCGCAGGTGTCTTCGCCGCGTGGGCCACTCGGGCTGACACCTCGGACACGGCGGGAACGACACCGAGCTCGGCCTCGTCGCCAGATGTCGCTGGAACGCAGCAGGCAGCCAGCTCCGACTCAGCGGCAGGGACGACGACCGTGCCACCACCGCCGGACGCCACCTCCGACGCCACCTCGAACACGACAACGGGCGTCGCTACCGACGCGGGTCTCGTCGACCTCGGCCAGGCCGTCCGCTTCCGACTGCCGGACGGCTTCACCCAGGCCGCGGTCGGGCCTGGGGTCGAGATCACCGACGGCCGGCTCCGCTTCTACGCACAGGTCGGCAACCGCCCGCCGGGCGAGGATCCGCTGGTCGTGATGCAGGAGTACGTGAACGGCTTCGACGCGCTCTACGCGTCGGCCTCGTACTCCCAGGCGATTCCCCGAACCGCGGACACCTCGGGCGTGTCCGCAGCGGATGGGTACCTCGTCTACTACCGAGTGATGGCTGCCGAGGGCACCGGGTACAAGGGAGTCATCGACGCGACCCGTCGCGCTGACGGGCTCGTGGTGCTCACCGATCTGTACACACCGCTCGACGACGTCTCCGGGTCCGCACTGCCGCAAGGTGCCGCAGACGAGTTGTACGCCTCCTTCCTGCAGACACCCGTCGTCGGTGGCGACGTTGCGTTGGCAGCCCTCCCCGTGGCACGCCTCATGTCGGTTCACCCGTCGCTCGTGCTCGACGGAGCAGTGGTCGTCACCCCACCTGTCGGATGGGTCGTCGAGCAGCCCGGCCCGGCTCGCGTCGTTGTCGCACATCCGCGCGGCGAACGTTTCGTCGCGGCACGGCTTGCCGACACGGCGGACCCGCTGGTGGCACAGGACCTGGCCTTCGGCGATCTCCAGGCGATGTGGCCAGGAGCGACGATCAGCCCGTTCGCACCATCGCGCGAGGGGGGCCCCGTGCTCTCACAAGATGCCACGTTCATCGCCGCCAACGTCGACGGCACCACCACCGAAGGGGTCGTTCGGGTGTGGATCGACGTGGCCCGCGGGCAGGTGTTCGAAGCCATCGCCTCGAACATCACCGGTGTCTCCCTCGAACCGATGCACCGCGAGTTCCTCTTCAGCTCCCTCGACATCGCCCTGACCCAACTGCGCTGACACGGCGTGTACCGCTGGGGCAACGAATCCAATGATACGCCAGTACCGTGGATCAGGATTCCTGATGCCATCGGGGATTCCACTTGACCGGTGTGGTGGAGTGATGCCCGTCGGTATCGTGCATCTCTCACACGGCCGACCTGACCCGACCGAGCACCGGAGGACATCTGTGGCGAAAGATCGCGTCGAGCGAGATGAAGAAGATCTCGTCAGGTTGTACCTGTCCGACATCGGCCAGTACACCCTCCTCACCAAGGACGACGAGGTTCGCCTCGCCAAGCAGATCGAGGCTGGCAAACAGGCCGTTGCCGAGCTCGACGGAGCAGGCAAGGAGCTGTCCGCGACGAAGAAGCGCGAGCTCCGCCGATTGGCTCGCGAGGGCGAAGACGCCGAGCGCGCCTTCGTGCAGTCCAACCTCCGTTTGGTCGTGTCGATCGCGAAGAAGTACCAGGCCTCAGGTCTGCCCTTGCTCGACCTGATCCAAGAAGGAAACCTCGGTCTCATGCATGCCGTCGAGAAGTTCGACTGGCGCAAGGGCTTCAAGTTCTCCACCTACGCGACGTGGTGGATCCGTCAAGCGATCACACGCGGCATCGCCAACACGGGCCGCACCATCCGCCTGCCAGTACACGCCGGCGACACGCTCGCCCGTCTGCAGAAGGCGCGGAGCCGCCTCGAGCTCAAGTACGGCCGCCCGGCCACCTTGGCCGAGCTGTCCAAAGAAGTCGAGATGCCCGAGGACAAGGTGACCGAGGCGTTGCGCTTCGCCGCCGAGCCGCTGTCGCTCAGCGAGCCCCTTCGCGAGGACGGCGACGCCGAACTCGGTGACGTGGTGGAGGACCGGTCGGCCGAGAGCCCCTTCGAGGTGGCTGCCACTGCGTTGTTGCCCGAGGAGATCGCCCGACTCTTGGCTCCGCTCGACGAACGCGAGCGCGAGATCCTCAAACTGCGCTTCGGCCTCGACCGTGGTGAACCGCGAACGCTCGAAGAGGTCGGTGAGCACTTCAACCTCACACGTGAACGCATTCGCCAGATCGAGGCACGCGCGATGAGCAAGCTGCGCCACCCGAGCTCCGATACCGGCGCTCGCGACCTGCTGGCCGTCTGACCGAGCCTTCGCCCTCACGGCGGCGCCAGAGGACGGCGAACCGGTGCCCAGCACTCAAGAACTCCGGCCCATCGGCCGATGATCTGTCGTGGTGATCGTCGTGTGCATGTCTGATCTCGGGGTCCGGTGATGGAACTGCTGCCGAACTCGATGTCGTTCCGTGTGATCGCCACGCTCGACGTCGACGACGATGAGCAGATCCCGGCCGACTTCACCGGTCGCGTCCGGCGCACGTTCCCCAGCGAACAGCGGTACGTCGCCTGGTACACGGCCGGCCACCTGGATGATCCCAACAAGGGCTATCCGGCGTACCGCGTGCATCGGGCCGACGGCAAGGTGAAGTACGAGATGCACTACACGGCCGGCGTGCTGCAGGATCCCGATCCGCGCACCCCTGCTGTTCGCGGCTACTACGCAGGCGGCGGCATCCATTACGAAGAGCGCTATCGCGGCGGTCGACGGCACGACGGTCCGCGCGGTGAGGCGGCTGTTCGCAAGTGGCGCGCCGACGGCACACTGCGCCACGAGTTGCGTTACTGCGACGGGGTCCGCCTTCCGTGACTCGGCAACGGTGGCGGCGCGTCTGCAGACTCGCCGCCGCGACCATCGTCGCCATTGCGTTCACTGCACCTGTGACGCCAGCGGGAGCGGGGGGCGCACCATCCGCGCCCCCATCGCCGTCGGCGTTTCAGCCGCTCACGCCGTGTCGCTTGTTCGATACCCGAGCCGAGGGAGTGCGCCTCGGCGACCACGCGACGGTCGCCATCGTCGCCGCCGGTCGGTGCGGCATCCCCCAGAACGCCACCGCCCTCGCGCTGTCGGTGACCGTCACACAGACCCGAGCAGCCGGCTTCGTCGTCGTGTGGCCGGGTGGTTCGAACCGACCGGCGACCTCGACGGTGAACTACTCCGCCGGCGACACCCGAGCCAATGGGGCGATCATCGCGATCGGACGTGACGGCACGCTGGCGCTCAGCTCCAGCGCTCAGGCCGATGTGGTGGTGGATGTGCACGGTGCGTTCGTGGCGGTCGACGGCGGCGCGACGGCTGGGCGCTTCATCCCGACCTCTCCGACACGACTCATCGACACGCGCGAGACGACGGGACGCCTGGCCGCGGGCGGGTCCGTCACCATCCCGCTCCCTGCCGGCGTGCCGCCCGACGCGACAGCCGTCGCCCTCACGATCGCCACGAGCGACTCCACGAGTGCCGGCTACTTCACCGCCTACCCCGCAGGCGCCGAACTGCCGGCATCGAGTTCGCTGAACACCGACGGCCGTGGCCAGGTGCGCGCCACCGGTCAACTCGTGCCGGTGAGCGACGGCGGCTTCACCGTCTTCAGCCAGACCGGCGAACACCTCATCGTCGACATGACCGGTTGGTTCACCGGACCGTCCGCAGCATGGTCGGACGACGGCCTCTTCGTCCCGGCAGCACCCACCCGCCTCATCGACACCCGAACCGCGACCACCTTGTTCCCCGGCGGCACCCTGCAGTTCGACCCAGGCACGATCACGGGCGGTCCGGTCGCCGCGATCGCCGCCAACTGGACGCTCACCCGTACCTGGCGCGGAGGGTTCCTGACGGTGCACCCGGCGAGCACAGCGCGGCCGCTCGCAGCGACGGCCAACGCCGACCGACGAAATCAGAGCGTCGCCCAATTCGGTGTCACACCGACCTCTGCCGCGGGATTGGCGGCGTACTCCAGCAATGGCACCCAACTCGTGGTCGACGTCACCGGATGGTTCACCGGCGACCCGCTGCCGACCACGATGGCAACCCCGGTACTCAACACACCCGTGGCAGACACCGCAAAGCGGGTCGTGTTGATGGGCGACTCGACGCTCGCCGGTGTGCGGTGGTACACGAACTCGCAACAGGCACTCCGCGGCTCCAACTTCGTGCTCGATGCCGAGTCGTGCCGGAGGCTGGTCGGTTCTTCGTGCCGCGGCCGCGAAGGTCGACGACCGCCGAACGCCGTCGACGCACTCCGCGGTCATGATCCCTTCGACGTGGCCGTCGTGATGACCGGCTACAACGACTGGTACACCACCTTCGCCGACGCGTTCGACCAGACGGTTGCAGCCGCTCGGAGCAAGGGCGCCCATCAGATCCTGTGGCTCACGTACCGAGAGCGTTCCACCTACTCCAACCCCACCGGTGGCACCTCGCAAGCCGAAGGGTTCGCGATCCAGAATCGGATCATTCGCGACAAGATCGCGTCCGGCGCCTTCCCCGACGTGGTGCTGCTCGATTGGAACACCTACTCCGCCGATCGAACCGACTGGTTCACGAGCGATGGCGTCCACTTCACGGTCACGGGCGCGTACGGAGCGGCCGACTACATCGCTCGAGCCGTCGCGTCGCTGCACGGCGAGCCGTGCCCGGCACCATGGACTCCTGGGGCCGCGATCGAGGTGCCCTGTTCCTTCCCGGATGCGCACGCAGGCGAGGTCGATCCGCTGGCGGTGTACGCCGGGAACCCGACCGACGTCCACTGCTACGAGGTGGGCGACGATCGCCACGTCGAGTGCAGGCCCGACCCCAAACTGGCGCACTGAACACGCCGCTTTCGACGGTGCCTGCGGCTGACCGACGACGACCTGTCGGCATGTCACCCTCTAGCGTGGCGCGATGGTCGGAGTGTTCGTGTCGGATGCGGTGTGGGACGCGGTCGGTGACCGCCTGACGGAGCTGGCGCCCGATCTCGAGCGAATCCCGTTCACGCCGGGCGACGTGGTGAGCAGCGACGACGTGTCCCGCATCGAGGTCGCTTTCCTGTCGATGGACATGTGGCCACACGCGACCCCGGCGTACATGTCGGTGTGCTTGCAGGCACCCAACCTCCGATGGCTCCATTCGGGGAGCGCCGGGGTGGACCATCCCGTGTTCCGGATGATCATCGACAAGGGTGCCCGGCTCACGAACTCCTCCGGCTCATCGGCGACGTCGATCGCCCACCACGTGATGATGAGCGTCCTGGCCCTGCGCCGCGACCTACCGGGTTTCCTGCGCGATCAGGCGACACGCGAGTGGCGGACCCGAGACGTGGGCGACCTGGAGGGGGCAACGGTCGGAGTGCTCGGCATGGGCCCGATCGGTCGCGAGACGGCCCGGCTCGCCGAGGCGTTCGGTATGCACGTGATCGGAATGCGCCGCACGGTCACCGATGACGAGCCGTGCGAGACATGGACGCTCGAGCGGCTGCACGAGCTGCTGCCACGTCTCGATGCACTCGTGCTCGCCCTCCCGCTCTCTCCGGAGACCAGGCACCTGATCGGTGCGGCGGAGCTGGCGTTGTTGCCCGTCGGGGCTCACGTGGTGAACGTGGGCCGCGGTGAGTTGATCGACGAAGCGGCGCTGATCGAAGCGCTCGCCAGCGGACACGCCGGCGCTGCCTCGCTCGACGTCACCGAGGTCGAGCCGTTGCCCGCAGACAGCCCTCTGTGGTCGATGCACAACGTGATCATCACCCCACACTCGTCAGGGAGCACCCGGTCGACACGCACACGGGCCCGCGAGATGTTCGTCTCCGAGTTCTCCCGCTTCATCCGGGGTCGGCCCTTCGAGCGCGAAATCCTCTGACCCCGACGCAAGCATCCATGCAGACGAGGTGCCGATGGCGTGGTCCTCGTCGTGTACCTGTGTGTTCGAGGCGGTCGTTCGGTGGGTCGCTCATCACTCTGGATGGAACACCATGGTCGTGTGCGAATCCGTTGGCACCAAGGCGCGCCGCTGCCCGCCGACGAGCCCCGGTATGGGGCGGATGCTGACCGGCTCGGTCTCATGGGTGGGACGACCCGGTCGTGCCGAGCGCAGCTCGGCGCGGTTGGACGACGAGGCCGAGCAAGCATTGCGGCTCCTCGAATCGACCGGTCTGAGCCGGTCTGAGCCGGTCTGAGGCGATCCGATCGTCGCTGCTCACGTCCGCGGTCCGGATGCGTCGACGCGGCCAGCTCGCAGCCGAGGTCGCTGCGCTCGCGGCCGACGACGACGACGACGACGACGATAACGAGATGCTCGCCGTGGCGTCACTGATGGAGTCGATGCGTGCAGCGGGGTGCGGTGGACGTGCAGCGGCTCGGGCGTCGCGTCGGCAGGCTCACGGCAGTGGACACTCGGATCGGGCTTGTAGCGGATCGGGCATGTAGAGCGGCCTCTTCCTGCGGCCGGGCTACGCGCGGAACTGCCGATAGGGCGGTGGACAGCCGGCTGGGTTGACCTGCCTTGATCGATGACTACAATTCTGGTCATGTCTGACGTTCTGCCGCTCGCCGAAGTCAAAGCGAAGTTCTCGGAGATGGTCGACCGTGTCGAGCAGCAGCACGACCGGATCACCGTCACCCGCAATGGACGACCCGCGGCGGTCCTCATGAGCGCGGACGACCTCGCAGCGCTCGAGGACACCCTCGAACTCCTGTCCGACCCGGCGGCTATGGCCGACATCGCCCGGGCCAGACAGGAGGTCGCCGACGGCCACACGGTGTCTGCAGAACAGCTCCGCGCCAAGTTCCTACGGCGATGAGCGACGGCAGCTTCGAGCTGCGCGTCGCCG
This sequence comes from Actinomycetes bacterium, assembly GCA_031400715.1. Classification (GTDB taxonomy): domain Bacteria; phylum Actinomycetota; class Acidimicrobiia; order Acidimicrobiales; family Ilumatobacteraceae; genus VFMC01. Next base: position 37,118 of record JANNQK010000122.1, read on the forward strand.
CCTCCGCCGAACGCCAGCTCGGCCGACTTCCGGAACGCATCGCTGCCGCCGTCGTCGAGTTCATGCTCGGCCCGCTGTGCGAGAACCCACGCCGGGTCGGTCATCCGCTGCAGCGTGAACTGGCGGGACTGTGGTCCGCCAGACGAGGCGCCTACCGCGTCGTCTACGAGATCGACGACGCAGAGCAACGCGTCACCGTGCTCCGCATCGACCACCGGTCCGACGTCTACCGGTCGCGGTAGACGCGCAGGACGACTTCACACCTGCGTCCCTTGCTCGAGGGTGTGGTCCATACACATGATCCGGGACTCGGGGTTATCCGGGGTGTGGTCGGTGGGGCGTTGCCCGGTGCGGTGTTCGTGTCGCGTTGTCCCGGATAGTCACAGGGCCTCGAGGAAC
>JANNQK010000123.1:0-2724 GCA_031400715.1 Actinomycetes bacterium
TCTTTGATAAAATTAATAACATTTTTTGATAGTCTAACAACATATTTTGTTTTTTCCTTATGAATGACCTTTCTTATTTGAGGTTTGTATCCTAATTTACGACGCCGGGCTGTAGCTCCCTGCGTCCACGTCGAAGTTCCCGGCGGAGACGGCGAATGCCACGCCGCCGTTCACCGCTGTCTGGATCGCGTCGTACAGCGCTTGGCTGTATCCAGCTGCACCCAGGCTCATGTTGACGACCTCGATCGTCGCCGCGTTCGCCGTCACCCAGTCGAGCCCGCGCAAGATCCCCGAGATGAAACCGTTGCCGGTGGAATCGAGCACCTTCACCGCCCACAGACGCGCCCCTGGCGCGACCCCGACGACACCGACATCGTTGTCGAGCGCTCCGATGATGCCGGCGACATGCGTGCCGTGCTGTCCATCATCGTCGCCGCCGGCAACGCACGTCACGCCGTTCGTGCAGTCCACACCGCCAGCGACGACGAGATCCGGATGTTGGAGATCGAGGCCGCCATCGAGCACCGCCACGTCGACATCGACGCGAGCGTCGTCGACGCCATCGATGTCGATCGAACGGTTGCCGGCGGCAAACGATCGCGACATCCCCGTCGGGGTGTCCTGCACATCGACGGTGACCATCAGATCTCGCTCGACATATGCCACGAGCGGATTTCGCGCCAAGGCGGCGGCCTCCTGATCGGTGGCCGTCATCGAGAATCCGTCCAGCGCAGTGTCATACACAGCGGCGAGGTCGGCGGTCACCGAATCCGAGAGATTCGCGGCGACGGTGTCGACGTCGTTGCCGCTCGGGCGCAGCACCACGATGAAGCTCGACTCCGCATTCGCTTGCGACGACGCGACCGGCTCGACGAACAGCACCGTGAGAACTGCGAGCCCAACGAGAACCAGCCCACCGATGGTCCGTCGCACTCCTTCGACCTCCTCAATCGGTCCACGTTCAGTTGACCGACGGTATGCCTCGCTCGAGCCGCATCGGGCTCCGGAAGAGATGAGTTCACCGAGTGTTCCCCCCGTCCGTGTCGACGGCGCCTCGCGACACCCTCGCGTCATCTGCCGTCCACCTTCGGGACCGACCGTGACGTGGATTGCCCTCACGGAAGAACAAACGCAAGACTGCACGGGTGCAGCACTTCGACGACTGGCCGGACGGGCAGACCGTTCCGATCGAGCTGATCGGATGTTGGCGTCGTGAGTGGATCGAGTTTGCAGATGGCACACGCGACGACACCACGACGGTGATCTGGCTGCAGTTGGAATCGGAGATGGCCGACGTGCGTGTACCGGCCGATCGGGGCTTCACCGCTCATGGCGGCTTTGCCGACTGCTCGCTCGCCGAACTTCGTTCGCTGACGGCGAGCGAGTCGAGCAGTGGACACACGGTGTGCACACCGATCGCGGTCGGCGACGACGGAGAGCGGCGGGCGACGGCCGAATGGTTCACCCGCGGCAACGGCGTCGCGTTCCACCCGGTGTCGGCCTTCCCGGAACCGGGGCTGCTCGAGTGGGCGGCCGACGACGTGCTGATCGAGCGGGCTCCCAGCGGCGCCTACGTCGAAGAGTGGCACCGGATGCCGAACACCACCGCGCCCCTCGCCCACGAGGTGGACGCGCAGGGGCGGCACCTGTACCTGTGCGGCGACGCGGCGATCCGCATTCGAGACCGAGCGACGCAACCAACGCGGCTCGCCCGTCTCGACGAGCTCGTGGCTGAGTGCGGCGACGACCGCGATGCCGTCATCGCTCTGGTCGACTGCGAGTTCTCGTTCGCCCGTCGCATCGGTGACGTCTTCGTCGTCCAGGCATCCACGTTGCCTTGGCTGGAAGGAGAGGTGCTGGATGTCGATCTTCGATGAGCTGCGCGCCCACGCGGCACTCGACTTCCAGTCAGGGCGCATGCTGCCGCTGGAGGCGTACCGCTCGGAGGAGGTGCTCGCTGCCGAACGGACGGCGGTCTTCGCCAACGCGTGGATCTGCGTCGGCAGGACAGCGGACCTGCCTCATACCGGCGACTATCTGACGGCCGAGCTGCCGATCGGATCGATCGACGCCGGAGCCGGCGATGGGCACCGCTCGATCATCGTCCTCCGCGATGACGCTGGCGAGCTCGTCGCCCACGACAACGTGTGCATCCACCGCGGCTCGCGTCTGCTCGACGGCTGCGGGCACGTCGGCCGGATCACGTGCCCGTACCACGCATGGACGTTCCGGCTCGACGGCACGCTGATCGGTGGGCCGTACATGTCGGAGCCGGGCAGCGATGCACGGGCGTTGCGACCCGACGAGCACCGCTTGTCGCCGGTGCGGCTCGAGGTGTGGGAAGGGTTCATCTTCGCCACCAGCGATCCTGCGGCCGCTCCACTGGCCGACCGATTGACCGGGCTGGCACAGGTGGTCGGCCCGTATCGCATGGCCGGCTACGTGCCCGTGCACCAGCAGGTGGATGTGTGGGCGACCAACTGGAAGCTGTTTGTCGAGAACTTCATGGACGCGTATCACGTGTTCAAGGTGCACAAGAACAGCTTCGCCAAGGATGGCGACCACACGCTCGATACCACGATGCACGCGGGCACCGATCACTACGCCTACCACTCAGTCGTTCACGACGCCGATGCTGGTTCCGGCGTGGCGCATCCTTCGAACACCTCGCATACTGGCGACTGGCGCCGAACCATCGTGCTCGGTGCCGTTTTCCCCACCCAC
>JANNQK010000124.1:0-1784 GCA_031400715.1 Actinomycetes bacterium
CTCGGGATGACCAAGCAGAACGCCTGGGCGACAGCCGAGCGACTGATGCAGGACGTGCGCATCCCGGAGGCCAAGCGGCGTCTCGAGCAGTACCCGCACGAGATGTCGGGGGGCATGCGTCAACGGGTGATGATCGCGATCGCGCTCGCCTGCGGTCCCACCGCACTGTTCGCCGATGAGCCCACCACTGCGCTCGACGTGACCGTGCAGGCGCAGATCCTCGACCTGCTCGGTGAACAGCGCAAGGACCGCAACATGTCGCTCGTGCTCGTCACTCACGATCTCGGTGTCGTGGCCGGGCACACCGACGAGATCGCCGTGATGTACGGCGGCAAGCTCGTCGAGAAGGCCAGCACCAGAGGGCTCTTCGCGAACATGAAGATGCCGTACACCGAGGCCCTGCTGCTCAGCATCCCCAAGCTCGAGGACCGCAGCCACACGCGCCTCAATGCGATCGCCGGACGACCGCCCGATCTGGTGAACCCACCGAAGGGCTGTCGGTTCTCTCCACGGTGCCCGTACGCCGTCGACAAGTGCCGCGACGAGGAGCCGCCGTTGGTCGCGACCGCCGAAGACCCCAACCACCTCTACGCCTGCTGGTATCCCGTCGGCAGCGAGGCCTACCACGAGGCCAAGGTGAGGATCGCCGCATCGAAGGATGCGATGTCGGCCGTCGCTGCAGCAGGAGGCAACTGACATGGCCGGTACCGGTAAAGCGCACCTGCGCGACTCTCCCGATGTGCTGCTGCGCATCGAGGACCTCGTCGTCGAGTTCCCGGTCGGTCGCACCGGACTGAAGGTCAATGCCGTCAGCGGGATCAGCCTCGACGTGTTGAAGGGCGAGACCCTCGGCCTCGTCGGTGAGTCGGGGTGCGGCAAGAGCACCACCGGACGGGCGATCATGCAACTCCCCCGACCCACCAGTGGTTCGGTGCAGTTCGAGGGCAGAGAACTCACGTCGATGCAGGGTGACGCCATGCGCGAAGCACGCACGCGGATGCAGATGATCTTCCAAGACCCGATCTCGTCGTTGAACCCCCGACGCAAGGTCCGTCAGATCGTGATGGAGCCGCTCACCATCTGGAAGCGCGGCAGCGAGGCCGAACGTTCGGCCAAGGTCGATGCGATCCTCGACAAGGTCGGCATCGATCCGGTACGGGCGGGCGAGAGCCAGCCGCATCAGTTCTCCGGTGGCCAGTGCCAACGCATCTCGATCGCCCGCTCGCTCGTGCTCGATCCGTCGCTGATCATCTGCGACGAACCGGTGAGCGCGCTCGACGTGAGCGTGCAGGCCCAGGTGCTGAACCTGCTCGAGGATCTGAAGGCCGAGTACGGATTGACCCTGATCTTCATCGCTCACGACCTCGCCGTCGTCAAGAACATCAGCGACCGGGTGGCGGTGATGTACCTCGGCAAGATCTGTGAAGTCGCACCGTCGGACGAGTTGTACGCGAACCCGGCCCACCACTACACGTCGGTGCTGCTGAACTCGATCCCGGTCCCCGATCCCGAGGTGGCGATCACCAAGACCTCGATCGAGGGCGAGCCACCGTCGCCGGTGCTGCCGCCGCCAGGGTGCCGGTTCAACACCCGTTGCCCCGCAGCACAAGACATCTGCCGGAGCGAAGAACCCCAACTCCGTGCAGTGGGCGAAGGCCACTTCGTGGCCTGCCACTTCCCCACCGTCACCCCCGTCGAGCTCACCCTCCGCTGAACCACCCGTCCGTGAGCCACACCCGCAGCACGTGCGGGTGCGGCTCACGAACTCGACGATTCGGTGAGCC
>JANNQK010000125.1:0-17324 GCA_031400715.1 Actinomycetes bacterium
CGTCAGGCCGCGGCGAATTCGGCGGTCGCTCCGGTCATGTCGAGCAGGATCTCTTCGAGCGAGCGGGAGACCTCGGTGACCTCGATGACCTGGATGCGATGGTCGAAGGCGATCTGCGAGACCGCGGCGAGGGTGATTCCCTTGGCGGTGAGACGGTCGCCGTCGACGGTGATGCTCAGGTCGCGGCGGTCCAGCAACCGCGACAGCTCCGCGGCGTCCGGCGTGCGCACCACCACGGTGGTCTCACCGCGAGCGAGCGTTGCGGCGACGGGCTCCGCAGCCAGCAGCCGGCCACCGCCGACGACGACGAGGTCATCGGCGAACATGGCGAGCTCACCGATCAGGTGGCTGGACACGAACACCGTGCCGCCGCTGGCAGCGAAATCGCTGAGCGACGTGCGCAGCCAGCGGATGCCGTCGGGGTCGAGCCCGTTCGAAGGCTCGTCCAGCAGCAGCACGTCGGGCTCGCCGAGCAGTGCACCGGCGAGCGCCAGTCGCTGGCGCATGCCGAGGGAGAAGCCACCGGCGCGTTGGTCGGCGGCGGTGTCGAGGCCCACCTCGTGCAGCACCTCCTCCACCCGCCGGGCCGGGATCCTGCTGAGTGCAGCCATCGCTTCGAGGTGGTTGCGAGCGGTGCGACCGGGGTGCATCGCTCCGGCGTCGAGCACCGAGCCGACCACCCGGGTGGGATGCTGCAGCCGGGTGTAGCTCACGCCGTGGTAGCGGACGTCGCCGTGGTCGGGGCGAGTGAGGCCGACCATCATGCGCATGGTGGTCGACTTGCCGGCGCCGTTGGGGCCGACGAAACCGGTGACTCTGCCGGCGGCGACGTCGAAGGTCATGTCGCTGACGGCGACGCGGCTGCCGTAACGCTTGGTGAGGGCGGACACGGTGATCATGAGTGGGTGCTCCGTTCGTAATGGGTTTCGTTTGGGGTTTCGTTTGGGGTGGGGATGAAGCCGGGCAGCGAGAGCCCCCCGACAGGTCGGTCGACCGGCACGATCGAGATCAGCTCGACGTTCACCGACGTGAGATGCGACACCACACCGTGGAGGTGGGCTGCATCACGCACCACACCGATGAGGTGGGTGTTCCCATCGGTGGGGTGCTCGAAGATGAAGTCGTCGAGCATCGGCCGCAGCAGCCGGGCGGTGGCCCGGCCCCTGATGACGATCTCGAAGGTGGTCGGTTCGGACATGGCCTCACCGTCTCACCCGTTCGGACGAGAACGCCTCACCCATGCCGGCATCTCACCCGGGTGATCCGGTCGATCCCGGTGGCGTATGGTCCCGTGGTGACACGCGATGGTGAGTTCGGGATGGCGGCGACGAAGCTGCGGCCACCGGGCTCGCCCACCCGCTTGGTGGAGCGGACCCGGCTCGACACGGCGCTCGACGATGCCGTGGCCCGTCAGGTGCCATTGGTTCTGGCCAGCGCTCCCGCGGGCTCGGGGAAGTCCACGATGCTGGCCGCCTGGGCGGAACGGCGGCCCGAACAGGTGGCCTGGTTGCAGGTGGAGGACATCGACTCCGACCCCGCCCGGTTCTGGTCGTCGCTCGTCGCAGCGATCGCCCTCCGGCGTCCCACCGTCGGCGCCGACCTGGCGCTGCTCGTCATCGGCTCCGCAGGCGATGATCGTGCGATCGTGCCGGCGATGGTGAACGAACTGGTGGACGACACCGAGCGCCTCGTCGTGGTGATCGACGACTATCACCTGATGAACGACGCCAGCGTTCACCGCGGGATCGAGCGTCTCATCGACCTGTGCCCACCGCAGCTGACGATCGTCGTCTCGACTCGTGTCGACCCGCCCTTCCGCCTCGGGCGCATGCGGGTGCGGAACAAGGTCAGCGAGATACGAGCGCACGATCTTCGCTTTGCGTCGGGCGAAGCAGCGGCCCTCCTGGGTTCGGTCGGTCAGACGCTCACGCCGGCAGCACTCGACGACCTCTGTGCGCGCACCGAAGGCTGGGCCGCGGGCCTGGTGCTGGCCGGTCTCTCGTTGGAACGAGCGCCCGAGCCCGACCGATTCGTGCATGCGTTCCGAGGTGACGATCAACTGGTCGTCGGCTACCTGGGCGATGAGTTGCTCGCCGCGTTGGAGCCCGACGACCTCCGGAGGATGCTGGAGATCTCGGTCCTCGATCGGTTCAACGGTCCGCTGGTCGACGCAGTCACGGCGTCGTCGGGCGGGTCGCGATGGCTCATCGACACCGCAGCCCGCAACCAGCTGATCGTGCGGCTCGACAACCAGGGCGAATGGTTCCGCTATCACCACCTGTTGCGCGATCTGTTGGCGCTGGAGGCGAATCGCACGTTTCCCGAGCGCATCGCGGAGCTGCACGAGCGGGCGGCTGACTGGTTCGTCGGGCAAGGCGACCATGCCGAAGCCGTGGCCCATCGACTGGTCGCCGGCGACATCGCAGGGGCGATCGACCTGATGCGCTTCGTCGGACCTGATTTGCTCGGCCGGGGACAGATCAGGACGTTGCAACGGCTGCTCGAGCAGATCGGCGAGATGGCGACGAACGACGTCGTCTGCGCGATGTTGTGGGGCTGGTGCGAGTACCTCCGCGGCCGTTACACCGCGGCGCAGCACTGGCTCGACAGGGCGTCGGCGGTCTGGCCGCCCCTGTACGACCCGCTGCGGGCCACCCCGTTGCGCATCAACGTCGCGCTCGGTCGGGGCGACGTGGCAACCGCGCTGGAGATGGCTCGGACGGTGACCGCGACCGGCGACCTGCCGGCTCGCCCAGCCGAGCTGGCGACGGCGGCAGGTGCGGCCTACACCTGGGCCGGTCTTGCGCCCGAGGCACGCGAGACGCTCGGCGTCGCCGTGGCGAGAGCGACGGTCGAAGGCCGTCTGACGGCACACACGATGTCGCTGGTGTCGATCGCCATCAACGAGCTCGCGGAGGGCAATGCTGCGGCCGCGCACGCTGCCGCGGCGACGGCGCTGTCGACTGCACGATCCTTCGGACTCGCCGGGTATCACGGTGTGGCGCCCGCCATCGTGGCCTTCGCAGCCACATCGACCGACATCGAGCAGAGCCGTGCCGGCGTCGCGGAAGGGGTGGAACTGGCGCGTCGCGCCGCCACCGACCTCGGTCGGGCGTTCGTGCTCACCGTGGCCGGCGACACGCTCCTGCGCCTCGGGGATGTCGATGGCACCGACCTGTTGGTCGAGGCTCGGGCGATCGTCGACCGTTGCATCGACCCCGGCGTCGCTGGTCGGTTGCTCACACGCACCGAATCACGCCACCGGATGAGCACGGTGCCGACCGAGACGGCCACGCACCCTGCCGAACAGCTCACCGAGCGGGAACTGGCCGTGCTGCGCTTTCTCCCGACGCAGATGTCGCTGCGCGAGATCGCCGCAGAGCTCTTCGTGTCGCTCAACACGGTGAAGACCCACAGCAGCGCCATCTACCGAAAGCTCGGCGTCAGCGACCGCAAGAGCGCTGTCCAGAGCGCTCGTAGCCTCCGACTCCTCTGACGGCGATGCGCCTCTGGCCGTGGGACCTGCCTACTGATGGAGGTGGGTGCGCTCGCCGTGCGGCCCGAACACCGCGATCAGTTCGACAGGCCCGTCGACGGCCCCGAACCAATGAGGCGTCAGCGTGCTGAACTCCACCGCTTCGCCGGGCTCGATCACGAGATCTTGCTCACCGAGCAGCAACCGCATGCGCCCGGCGACGACGTACATCCAGTCATGACCGTCGTGCACGCGCAGCGTCTCGGGCGGCTTGCGCCGCTTTGCGCTGATCCGGACTCTGACCAAGTTCAGTCCACCTGAACGGCCTCGGTTGGTGAGTGGCCAGACCGTCAGGTTGTCGTAGGTCGCCGGCTGATGGCGCACGCGTGGGTCGGCCGGCGGGGCACCGCCGAGCAGGTCGTCGGCACTGACCCCGAGGGCCGCCGCGAGGTTGGGGATGTGCTCCAAGGAGATCCGGCGCTTGCCGGATTCGAGGCGACTGAGCATCGAGACGTCGATGTGGGCCCGCTCGCTGACCTGTTGCAGGGTCAGGCTCTGCTCGGTGCGGAGTTCCCGAAGCCGGCGGCGGACCCTGGCGTCGATCGGCTCATCAGTTCCCTTTGCCAACATGGCAAGATACGTTGCCAGAAGCGGCATGCGCTGTCAACGTGGTCGCCATGAACCTTCGCACACGCCGAACGAAGCCGCGCCGCGGCACCACCGGACGGTTCGCAGCCTTCGGCAACCGCAACTTCCGGCTCTACTTCGTCGGACAGACGATCTCGAGCATCGGGTCGTGGTCGCAGTCGCTCGCCGTCACGTGGTTGGTGCTCGAGCTCACCAATCGCAGCGACCAACTCGGCATCGCGATGGCGCTGCAGTTCCTGCCGACGCTCCTGCTCGGCGCCCCTGCCGGCGTGCTCGTGGACCGGATCGACAACCGACGATTGCTCGTGGCGACGTCGACCGTGTCAGGGCTGCTGGCCCTGTCGTTCGGGATCGTCGTCGCCACCGGACACGTCACGATCTGGTGGATCTACGCGCTGACGATCATGCTCGGCCTCGTCCTCGCCCTCGAGCGTCCCGCAATGCAGGCCATCCTGTTCCAACTCGTCGGACCGGAACTGCTCCCGAACGCTGTCGCGGCGAACGGCACGATCAACTCGATCTCACGGCTCATCGGACCTGCCATCGCCGGAGCACTGATCGCCCTCGTCGGTATCGAGATCGGGTTCTTCATCAACGCCGCCTCCTACCTGGTCGTCATCGGTGCGCTCCTCACACTGCGGTCGAGCGAGCTCGTCACCCGGCCGCTTGCCGGGCGGGCCAAAGGCAGGCTCCGTGAAGGGTTCGCCTACGTGCGCGCCCACCCAGACGTTGCTCGGCCGTTGCTGGTCATGGCAGTCGTCGGAACCGTCGCCCTCAACTTCCAGACGACCTTCCCGTCGATGGTCCGCTTCGGGTTCGAACGTGGCCCAGGTTCGGTGGGGTTGGCGATGAGCGTCAGCGCGATCGGCTCGATCATCGGCGGCATCTACATCGCCGGAGTCAAGCCACACCCGAAACGGACCCTGGCGATCGCGCTGGCAGGATTCGGCGCGGCATGCCTGGCGCTGTCGATCACGCCGGGCTTCTGGCCGTTCGTGGCCGTGAGCATCGTGTTGGGTTTCGCTTCGGCGTCCTTCCAGTCCGTGAACACGGTCGTGGTGCAACAGGCCACCGAACCCTCGATGCAGGGACGGGTCATGGCACTCCACCAGATGGCCTGGTTCGGCAGCACACCCATCGGCGCCCTGCTGATGGGCTGGGTCATCCAGATCTCCTCGCCGCGCGTGCCGTTCGCGCTCGGCGGACTCGCCGCGTTGCTGTGCGCTGCAGCCGTGATCACCCTTCGACCCTCACGCCGTACAGTCACGGCGACGGCCTGACGTTCTGTACCGCCTCGATCAGGAGATCGCCACGGGCGAGCAGCTCCGCCTCAGTGTCCACATGGGTCGACCCGTCGATCCCGACACGTGGATCGTGATGCCGCTGTCGGCCGCCACCGCACGCCTGATGTCCTGGTGACGGTTCCCGCTCACCACCTTCGCGCCCGCAACGGCCCTGGGATCGGTCTCCCGTCATGGTTGTCACCGTGTCAGGTGGCGGATAGGTTCCGGCTCGCCTCCCCCGGTGTGATCACTCGATTTCCCGGAGGTGCGCATGCACACCCTCTGCTCTGTCAATGGCCGTGCGGGTATGGCTGTGACGGTCGCGCAAGCCGAGCGCGCATGAGCCGAAGCCTGTTCGGCCTCGGCGTTCTGGACCGTTGGATCCACGACGACAGCATCGAAGAGGTTCTGGTGAACGCCGGGCGCGACGTGTGGATCGAACGCCGCGGGACGTCGGGTATGCAGTACGTGGGGCAACTCGATCCTGGCGTCGTCGACGTGATCATCGAGCGTGTGCTGTCACCGCTGGGCCGGCGACTCGACCGCGCCTCACCCGTCGTCGACGCCCGATTGCCCGACGGTACCCGGGTGTGTGCCGTGCTGCCGCCGGTCGCGACCGATGGGCCCTGCCTCGCGTTCCGGAAGTTCTCACGCCACGACCTCGTGCTGGCCGACTTCGGTGACCCGCACATGGTCGCTGCGTTGCAGGAGATCGTCGCATCCCGGTGCAACGTGCTCGTCAGCGGCGCAACCTCCTCAGGAAAGACTTCTCTCCTGAACGCGCTCAGCTCGCAGCTGCCGGTGAACGACCGCGTCATCACGCTCGAGGACACGGCCGAGCTGCATCTCCGATCGGCACACGTGCTTCGCCTCGAGACGCGCCGCGCCGATGCCGAGGGCATGTCGGCCATCGACATGACGATGCTCGTGCGGACGGCGCTCCGGTTGCGCCCCGACCGACTGATCATCGGGGAGATACGCGGCGACGAGTCCGTCGACCTCGTTCAGGCGCTGAACACCGGACACGACGGCTCGCTCGCGACGCTGCACGCCAACTCTGCGACCGATGCCCTTGCTCGGCTGGCGTCACTCGTGGTGCGCGCCGCGCCGGGCTGGCCGCTCGATGACGTACGAGCACAGATCGCTCGGTCGATCGACGTGGTGGTGCACATGGCGCGCAGCGACGGTGACCGCTCCGTCCAACACGTGGTGGAGGTCGATTCCGAGAACACATCGGTGCACCTGTTGGCCGACCGTGACGCCATCCATCGCCCCCTGATGCGCAGGCGCACGTGAGGTGGCTCGCCGTCGCCGCCTTCGTCACTCCAGCCCTTGCGGCCCTCGGTGTGATGCTCGCATTCGGGACGGGTGTCGCCACGGGCGCGTCTCGTCATCCAGACCGACGAGACGATCTCCACCGACGCACGACGACACCGCTCGATCTCGTCGACGTGATCGAGCTGATCGCCCGCGAGGTTCGGTCGGGTCGCGGCGTTCGCGACTCGCTCACCGACGCGCTCCGGTCTGCACCGTCGCTGCTGCCCGAGTCGCTCGCAGCGCTCGATCGTCAAGCGCCTCTGCTCGAGTCGATCGCAGCGCAGATTCCACGCGGCGACGAGCGCGACCTGCTCTCCCATGCGCTCCGCGTCGGCGCCCAGCACACCCACGTGCTGCCGGACGTGCTCGACCGCACCGCAGCACTCGTCCGGGAACGACGCACATGGCGGCGCGAACGCGAGGCGCAGGCCGCCCAGGCGCGCGCCAGTGCCTTGGTGCTCACGATCCTTCCGCTGGCCTTCGCCGGGTGGGGAACGCTCACCAGTGCGTCGGTCCGTGCCGCATATGCATCGTCGGCCGTGGCCGCCGCGGTTGCGGGGTTCGGTGTGTGCCTCAACGCGGCCGGCTGGTTGTGGATGCGTCGACTCGTGAGGGCGCGGTCGTGACCGCCGTCCCGGTCGTCGCGACCACGCTGCTGGTGGTGACAGCCGTACTGCTGGCGTCCGGTCTCCCACGGCCCCTCCGAGGCGTCCGCGCCCTGATGGCCCAGCCGCTTCACCGGCGGCGTGTGGTGGGACCGCGGTGGCCGCCGGCACTCAGCCGGCGACGGCGCGAGGCATGGCTCGATCACGCCATGCCCGACCTGCTCGACCTCTTGGTGGTCACCCTGCAAGCAGGCCTCCCCGCACCGGCAGCCTTCGTGGCACTGGCACCACATGTGAGTCCGGCGGTCGCCCCCGCAATCGTGAGCGTGCTCGACCGGTGCACGCACGGCGAGCGTTTCGTCGACGCCCTCGACGGCCTCGTCGAACACCTCGGCACTCGCGCGCTCGGGCTGGTCGCGGCCATCGGCGCAGCCGAGCGCTCCGGCCTGCCGTTGGCACCCACGGTCGACCGCATCGCCGATGACGCTCGGTCGCACCGACGTCGATCGGCCGAGATCGATGCCCGACGACTGCCGGTCAGGCTCGCCCTGCCCCTCGTGTGTTGCACCCTGCCGTCGTTCGTCTGCATCGCCATCGGCCCCGTGCTCGTCGGAGCCCTCTCCTCGCTGCGCTCCATGTGAGCGGGCCCACCGTCACCTCGTTGCCACCCCAGTTCCTCCCCAGCTCCATGTCGGCACGACCACCACTGAGAGAAGGCACCCATGACCGAGTTCCTGTTGCGCCACTACGTCCGCGCGGCCATCGCCGTCGCACTGCTCGACGACGAGCCACACACCCACCCCGACCACGATCCCGGCGACCCCGCCGACCCCGCCGACCCCACCGAGCGTGAACGAGCGCTGCGGCATCGCGATGCCGGCCAGGCCACCACCGAGTACGCCCTCGTCATGCTGGGCGCCGCCGCGGTTGCGTTGCTCGTCGTCACCTGGGCCACGGCCGGCGGAGGAGCCGGCCGCATCGGCCGACTGTTCGATCGGGTGATCGATGCCGTGCTCAGCCGAGTGTGACGTGACGAACCACGCGGAGCCGATGGCATCCGACCGAGGGCAGGCCGTCGTCGAGTTGGCGTTGTGCTTGCCCGTGGTGCTCCTGGTGCTGCTCGGCATCGTTCAAGTGGCGGTGGTCGTGCGCGACGAGTTGCTGGTGCAACACGCTGCCCGAGAAGCCGCGCGGGTGGCATCTGTCGCTGCGAACAGCGCCGGCGCCGGCCGCAACGCAGCGTCACGCGTGCTCGAGAGCGCACGACTGAGCGACATCCGTATCGGGGTGTCCGACGGCGCCGGCGTCGTGCGCGTCGCGGTGAGCGCCCGCACACGCACCGACGTCCCGTTGATCGGTCCCCTTCTCGGTGACGTGAGCCATCACGCCACCGTCGTGATGACCCTCGAGCCGCCGTGATGTCACCCGCAGGTATCGTCGCCCGGTGGATCTGACCTGTCGCACCGTTCGCTTCGGTGATCTCCCCACGCTGGTGCTCGAAGGCGAGCTCGACCTCGGCTCGGTGCCAGCGCTCCACAACGTGATGACCCGCTTCCTCGGCGACGAACGCGGCAACACGGTCGCCGTCGATCTCGACGGCCTCGCCACGGTCGACGACGCAGGCCTCGGGGTGCTCCTCGGAAGCGCTGGGAGGGCCCGCGAAGGCGGGGGCGACCTCGTGATCGTGTGCACCAACCCGCGCCTGCTCGGCCGGTTCGAGCTGTCGGGTCTGAACCGCGCGATCGAGGTGCGCGACCGCCTCGGGTCGTGACGTCGCTCAGATCGTGAGCCGGGGGATGACGTCGACCACCAGTCGGCGCACCTGGGCATCCTGATCCTGACCACTTCCAACCTGAGGCACCACGACCACGCTCGTGGCACCAGCTGTCACCAGCGCGTCGATCGCACGCGCACAATCGGCCGGCGACCCGGCCACTGCGTAGCGATCGATCCGATCGGCGTCGGCGACCTCCTCCACGATGCCCAACTTCGCGAGCCGGGCATCGATGGTGCCGGAGGCGAACTCGGAGACCGCACCCGCCACCATCGAGCGCGCCGCGTCGGCGTCATCGTCGACTGCGAACAGCACGTAGACCACGCACTCGGCGGGCGCGTCGAGCCGCTCGATCGCGGCCCTGACGAAGGCGGGGCTCGAACCCTCCGGGAGCAAGAGGCCGTCGGCAACACGAGCGGTGACGTCGATGCCCTTCGGTCCGGTCACGCCCAACAAGATCGGTGGTCGCCTGGCCGGAGGGAACGTCAACTGCACGTCGTCGAGCGTGACGTGCCGGCCGGAGACCGTGAGCCGGTCGCCGTCGAGCAGACGTCGCAGCGCGTCCACCGTCTCGTCGAGCGCTCCCAACTGCGACGGCGGCAACGCACCGATCTGTTGCATCCACGATGCGAGGCCGTGGCCGACCCCGGCGACGAAACGGCCGGGGAACATCCGCTCCAGACCGGCCATCTCCATCGCGGTGATCGCGACGTTGCGAGCAACACCGGGCACGATGCCCATGCCGACCACGATCCGCTTCGTCGCCGCCAACGACGCCGCGACCGCCGTGAGCCCGCCAGCCCAGAAGCAGTCCTCCACGATCCACAGTTCGTCCAGGCCGAGCGCGTCCATCGATTCGGCGCACGGGATCAGCTCCTCCGGTGCCCGCTCGCGCCGGAACATGGCACCGAACCTCACCGTCGGGTGTTTCGTGCTCACCGCGAGCCGTCGGGTCGCAGTCGGTGGGACTGGTCGCGGCTGATCGTCATCGCACGCGTCTCATCCTTCGGCACCCGAGCGACGCGGGGGCTTCTTGCGCATGCCCCGGCGATCCTGCGCCTTCTCCCACGCGCGCTGTTCCTCTTCGAGCACGTGCTCCTCGGCCACCAAGCGCTTCATCGCATCGAGGCGACGGGGATCGAGCACGCCGGCAACGATCGCCGCCGTGACCGCACAGCCTGGCTCGTCTTCGTGCTTGCAGTCGCGAAAACGACACCGTTCCGACAGGTCGAACACGTCGGAGAACGCCCGCTCGATGCCGGTGCCACTGCTCCACAGACTGACCGCCCGCACCCCCGGCGTGTCGATGAGCCAGCCGTGGTCGACCCCGGGGAGCCGCACCAGTTCGCAGGCCGTGGTGGTGTGCCGGCCGCGTCCGTCGTTCTCGCGCACTTCGCTCGTTCGCAACAGCTCGCCACCGACGAGCGCGTTGATGAGCGTGCTCTTGCCGACGCCGCTCGCGCCCAAGAGCGCCATCGTCTGACCGGGCGGGACGAGGCTGCGCAGTTGTTCGACGCCTTCTCCACTGATGCCGCTGGCGCGCATCACGGGCACGCCGACGGCCACGGCTTCGAGCATCGCGATCGTGGGCGCCGGATCGTCGACGACGTCGCTCTTGGTGACCACGACCGCCGGCCGCGCGCCGCTGTCGAACGCGAGGATGAGCTCCCGCTCGAGCCGACGTTGGTTCGGGGGCGTGTTGAGCGCGTGCACGAGCACCACGGTGTCGATGTTGGCCGCGATGGTGTGCGCGACCGCGCGGTTCCCTTCGAACGATGCGCGGCGGGTGAAGGCGCTGAACCGTTCGATCACGGTCTCCACTCGTTCACCATCGGGACTGACGATCACCCAGTCGCCGACGGCGACGTCGGCACCGATGTTGCGCACCCGGATCGATGGCTCATCCACGTCATAGACGATCGTGCTCCAGCCCCGGTCGAGCCGCGAGGCTCGACCAGGACGGCCTGACGATCCGAGCTCCACCCACGACCGCTGCAGCGATGCGTTCCAGCCGAGACGGGCGTCACCCTCCACGGGCGGCACGTCACGCGCTCGAAACGGCGAATCAACGGAGTCCACGATGCCTCGAACGGTAGTGTTTCTTCGCCGCAACCGGGCCGTTCGCCTTGTTCGAGGAACGATTCCTCCCGGTCCACACGACCCCCAACCGCTGGATCCCCCCGATCCCTCGACAGGAAGCGACAACACCATGCTCGCTCGTCTCGCCCGGTGGAGCTTCCGCCGTCGCAAGGTCATGACCTTCGTCATCTGGCTCCCCCTGCTGATCGGTCTCACCGTCGCCTCGGGCGCGATGGGCACGAACTTCCGCACCAGCTTCGACCTCCCCGACAGCGAGTCGAAGGCGGTGGTCGACACGCTCACCGATGCAGGGCTACTCGAAGCCGCCGGCGACGTGGCCCAGATCGTGTTCACCGCGCCGCAGGGAACCGACGATCCTGCCGTCCAGTCGGCCATGACCGAGTTGTTCGACAAGGTCGGCCAGATCGAAGGGGTCGTGGTCACCTACGACCCCGCGAGCCCCCAGTTCAACAGCCAGGTCGCTCCCGTCTCGTTCGCAGAGCTCGCCGTCACCCAACGCGACCAGGCCGACTACATCGAGCTGTCGGACGAGATCCAGGGTCTCGCCGCGTCGATCTCCGTTCCCGGCCTCGACATCGAGTACGGCGGACAGATCTTCGCCGTGTTCGAGTTCCCCGAGAGCGAACTGCTCGGCATCCTCGCGGCGATCATCATCCTGCTCGTCGCCTTCGGTTCGGTGTTGGCGATGGGGCTGCCGATCGGGACGGCGTTGTTCGGGTTGGGTGTCGGCATCGGCATCGTCGGCATCGGTTCGAACGTGGTGACGATGCCGGACTTCTCCTCACAGATGACCGCGATGATCGGCCTCGGTGTGGGCATCGACTACGCGTTGTTCATCGTCACGCGCTATCGCGAGAACCTCCGCAAGGGGATGACCCCCGAGGACGCCACCGTCGAAGCGGTGAACACCTCTGGCCGAGCCGTGATCTTCGCCGGGATCACGGTGATGATCTCGCTGCTCGGTCTGTTCGTGATCGGTATCGAGTTCGTGCGCGGGTTGGCCATCTCCGGCGCAACCGGAGTGCTGGTGATGATGATCGCGGCGATCACCCTGCTGCCGGCCCTGCTCGGCTTCGTCGGGCACCGGATCAACATCACCAGCCGTGCGGCGGCCATCTCGGTCAGCCTGTTCGTGCTCCTTGCACTCGCCGGCATCTTCACCGGCCTCGCCGTCGGGGTCGCCCTGCTGATCGCCGTCGGCCTTGCCGTCATGGTGATGCTGATCAGCCGGCTCTCGGCTGGTGCATCGCTGCGCATCCCGCTGCCCCACCGCGAGGAGAAGCCGCTCGAGCACCAGTTCTGGTACCGGTGGAGCCGCAGCATCCAACACCGCCCATGGCCGTTCTTCCTGGGTGGCGCGCTGGTGCTGATCGTGTTGGCGTTGCCCTTGTTCTCGATCCGGCTGGGCTTCGGCGACACCGGCAACCTTCCGGAAGAGCAGACGGCGCGCCGCGCTTACGACTTGGTCTCGACCGGGTTCGGCGCGGGCAGTTCGGGTCCTCTGGTGCTGGTGTCCACCGATCCGGCCGCCACAGCCGAGTCGGTGATCGCCGTCGACGCAGCCCTGAGTGCCGACGACGGCATCTCGTTCGCCTCCCCCGGCGCCGAGATCGCGCCGGGGACATGGCTGTGGTCTGCGTACCCCACCACCAGCCCGCAGGACGAAGCCACCACCGAGCTGGTCGAGCGGCTGCGCGGCGAAGCGCTGCCTGCGACCGGGCTCGACGTCAACGTCGGCGGCTTCACGGCCGGCAGCATCGACTTCTCGGCGTACCTGGGCAAGCGATTGCCGCTGCTCATCGCCGCCGTCCTGGTGCTGTCGTTCCTGTTGTTGATGGCGGTGTTCCGCAGCCTGCTCGTGCCGTTGAAGGCAGTGATCATGAACTTGCTGTCGGTCGGCGCCGCATACGGCGTGATCGTGGCCATCTTCCAATGGGGCTGGGGCGCGAGCTTGCTCGGCATCGGCAAGGAGGGCCCGGTCGAGGCCTGGGCACCGATGCTGCTGTTCGCGATCGTGTTCGGCCTGTCGATGGACTACGAGGTGTTCCTGCTGTCGCGCATGAAAGAGGAGTTCGACCGCACCGGCGACAACGCCGGAGCCGTCGCAGACGGACTCGCCGCAACCGCCCGGGTGATCACGGCGGCCGCACTGATCATGGTGTGCGTCTTCGGAGCATTCGTGCTCGGCAACGACCGTCAGCTGAAGCTGTTCGGCCTCGGCATGGCCGTCGCGGTCTTCGTCGACGCCACCGTCGTGCGCATGATCCTGGTGCCGGCCACGATGGAGTTGCTCGGCAACAAGAACTGGTGGATCCCCGGCTGGCTCGAGCGGATCCTGCCCAAGATCGACGTCGACGGGCATTCGCATCCGACACCGATCGCCGCCGACGCAGACGCCGACGCCGACCGTGAGCGCGAACTGGTCTGAGCCGGCCCACCGACAGGTTGGGCACCTGGTTCACCGTCCGTTCATCTCCCGTCAACCTTGTAGCTGGGTCGTCGTTACGGCCCGTCGTCGATCCCTGTTACGTTCGCGGGTGTCTCAATCACCGTGAACAGGGAGGGCATCGCCCCATGAGAATGAACACACGCAAGGCCTTTGCGGTCATCGCAGCAACCGGCATCCTGCTGGCCGCCTGCGGCGACGACGACGAGGAGTCCACGCCGGTCGCAACCGAAGCACCGACGGCAACCGAAGCACCTGCAGCAACCGACGCGCCAGCCGCAACGGACGCGCCGGCCGCAACCGAGGCACCAGCCGCAACCGAAGCACCGTCGGACGATCCGCTCGCCGCGCTCTACCAGGAATGCCTCGACAACGGTGCGAAGGTCAACTTGATCGCGCTGCCCGATGAATGGGCGAACTACAAGGGCATCCTGCAGAGCTTCCGCGACAAGTACCCCGGCGTCGAGAACCCTGTCGCCAGCCCGGATGCATCGTCGAAGGAGGAGATGGAGGCCGTCCAGACCCTCGCCGGCCAGGACGACATGCCCGACAACGTCGATGTCAGCCCGGCGATCGCGCAGGAGATGGTGGACGCCGGCCTGTTCGAGCCGTACGTGCTCAGCACCGACTCGGAGATCCCCGACGGTCTGAAGGACGCCGACAACAACTGGACCGCTGCCTACTACGGCATCATGGCGATCAGCACCAACACGACCATCGTGGCGAACGCCCCGAAGAGCTTCGCCGACCTCACCAAGCCCGAGTACAAGGGGCTGGTGAACCTCAACGGCGACCCGCGTGAATCCGGTGCCGCCTTCGCTGCCGTCATGGCCGCGAGCATCGCCAACGGCGGCTCGGCCGACGACATCCTGCCCGGCATCCAGTTCTTCGCCGATCTGAAGGCCTCGGGCAACCTCGGTGGCACCGACGTCACGAAGGAGACCGTGCTCTCCGGTGAGACCCCGATCGCCATCGACTGGAGCTACAACGTCCCCGGTCTGCAGAGCGCCCTCGAGGATGCCGGCCTCACCATCGAGGTCAACTTCCCGACCGACGGTATCTACGGTGGTTTCTACGGCCAGGGCGTGATCAAGGACAGCCCGCACCAGGCGTGCTCGCAGCTGTGGCAGGAGCACATCTTCAGCGACGAGGGCGCCCTCGGCTACCTCGAAGGTGGCGCCGTTCCGGCCCGCATCGTGGCCGTCACCGAAAAGGGCCTCGTCACCGAGGACTCGAAGAAGAACCTGCCCCCGGACGAGCTCCTCGACCAGGTGTCGTTCCTCACCCCGGCCCAGATCGCTGCCGCCAAGGAAGTCCTTGCGGCCGAGTGGGGCCCCATGGTCGCCGACGCCTGATCGACGCCAGATCAGAGTCGCATGACCGAACTCGTCATCACTGACGTCGTTGCCGACGGGGGGCGCACCACTGGTGCGCCCCCCAGGGCACGTCGAGACCGCGCCTGGCTGGGGCTGCTGCCCTTCTTCGCGTTCTTGATCCTGTTCCTCTTCATCCCCGCCATCAGCGTGTTCCGCAACGCGACGAACACCGAAGTGGGCGGCTTCTCGTTCTCCGCGATGAGGGAAGCCTTCACCGGCCAGAACCTCGAGGCGTTCAAGTTCTCGGTGAAGTTCTCCGCCGGCGCCGCCGCCATCGGCGTGCTGTTCGGAACCCTCCTCGCCTACGCCGCGGCGACTGCCACCCGGCCCCGCTGGCTGCGCAACCTCGTCACCGCCTTCTCCGGCGTAGCCGCGAACATGGGCGGTCTGCCACTCGCCTTCGCCTTCTTGAGCCTGCTCGGTCGCCAGGGCGTGGGCACGAAGATCCTCAACTGGATGGGCTGGGAGCTGTACGCGGGCGACTTCGACCTCGGCAACGTGACCGGGCTCATCGTCGTCTACTCGTACTTCAACATCCCGTTGATGCTGCTGATCACACTGCCTGCGATCGATGGCCTCAAGCAGTCGTGGCGGGAAGCGTGCGCCAACCTCGGTGGCACCAGCTGGACCTACTGGCGCCGGGTCGGCCTGCCGGTGCTCGCCCCCTCGCTGCTCGGCGGCTTCCTACTGCTGTTCGCCAACTCTTTCGCCGCATACGCCACGGCGCGCATCCTCACCGACAACTCCAAGATCGTCCCGCTCCGCATCGCCTTCTTCCTCGGCGGCGACGTGAGCATCGGCGAGGACGCCGTCGGCTTCTCACTCGCCGCCTGGATGATCATCATCATGGTGGTCTGCATGTCGCTGTACTGGATGGCCCGCAAGCGCGCCGAGCGGTGGCAGAGCTGATGGATCCGAACTTCCAGAACCCGGTCGAGCTGCTGCCGATCGACCCCGAAATCGGAGGCCAGCCCACTGCGCCGACGGGTCTTGCTCCGCCGAGCACCGGTCGCCCTCGTCGCCGCTTCGGACGGCTGATCCCCAACCTCGTGCTGATGATCAGCGCGATCTTCTTCCTCGCTCCTCTGCTCACCTTGGCCCGGTTCTCGCTGCAGAACGTGCCGACGATCCTGCTCGGCTGGGACACCTTGTTCAAGAAGTGGTCGCTCAACGGGCTCACCAAGGCCTTCGACGACCCAGCCTTCTGGCCCGCCCTCCGGCTCAGCCTGCAGCTCGCGGTGGGCACGGTGGCGCTCACGCTCGGGTTGCTGCTGCCGACCGCGATCTGGACCCACTTGCGCGTGCCGAAGGCCCGTTCGCTGATCGAGTTCATGACGGTGCTGCCCTACATGATCCCGGCGATCGCACTCGTGGCCGGGATCAAGATCATCCAGCCACACGCCCGTTGGTTCCTGAACTCCGACTTGTCGCTGATCCCGTTCTACGTGATCCTGGCGCTTCCGTTCACCTATCGCTCACTCGACGCCGGCCTCAAGGCGATCGACCTCCGCGTCCTGGTCGATGCCTCGCGCAGCCTCGGCGCCGGCTGGGGTTCGACGGTGCTGCGCGTGATCATCCCCAACCTGCGTACCGCGATCATCTCGGCGTCGTTCCTCACGGCTGCCGTCGTGATCGGCGAGTTCACCATCGCCGACACCCTGCTCAAAGAGACGCTGCCGCGCTTCCAGGCGACGTTCACCTCGCGTGAGCCCCAGGGTGGATATGGCCTCAACCTGCTCGCGCTCCTCGTCACGATCGGGCTGTTCATCACCCTCAGCGTGCTCACCAAGAAGCGCGACCCGAAGCGCAAGTCCTTCGCCCGCATGGCAGCTGATGCTGCCTCGATGAGAGGGGGAATGGGCACGTGACCAACCTCACCTTCGTCTCCGTCCGCAAGACCTTCGGCCCCACCGTGGCTCTCGAGGGCCTCGACCTCGACGTCAAGCCGGGCGAGCTGATCTCGCTGCTCGGCCCGTCGGGCTGCGGCAAGACCACCGCGCTGCGCATCGCCGCGGGATTCGAGTTCGCCGACTCGGGTGCGGTGCTGGTGAGCAACGCCGACATCACCCGTACCCCTGCCCACAAGCGCAACATGGGCATGGTGTTCCAGAGCTACTCGTTGTTCCCGAACCTCACGGTCGCCAACAACGTGGGATTCGGACTGCGCACACGCAAGATGGCCAGTACCGAACGGCACCACCGGGTGGCCGAGATGCTCGAGCTCGTCCAGCTCACCCACCTCGCCGACCGCTACCCGCACCAGATCTCGGGCGGTCAGGCCCAGCGCGTCGCCCTCGCCC
>JANNQK010000126.1:0-2217 GCA_031400715.1 Actinomycetes bacterium
GGGGGTGAGCGCGCCACCGGGTGCGCCCGAGCCGAGCGATGCCATGGTGCCGATGAGCTTGCCGACGCTGAGCGCGACGGCGATCGCCACCGTGGGGCCGACGGCGGCATGGCGGAGTGCTTCCATGCCATTGCCGGCGGCGAACGGGAACGTGGCCACCGCGGCGCCGGCTCGATTTCATGGTCGGCGGGGCCGGATGTAGTAGGCAGATCGGGATGACCATCGACGTGTCGACACACCATGTGCGACGGCGGGGGCAGGTCGACTGACGTGAGCTGGCGCGAGTGGCTGCGTGCCGATCCTGAGCTCATCCCGTCCACGAGCGGCTTCCAGGCCCCACCACCCCGGGCGCTTTGGCTCACCATCGTGCTGTTCATCGGAGTGGTCGGCGTCGCCGCCTCCGTGGCGCACCTGTTCCGGCACACCGCGCAGTGGGTGATCGAGTGGTACTCCGACGAGCCCGACGTGGTGTCGGCCTCGTCGTCGCTGCGATGGCTGGTGGTGTGCGGCATCGTGTCGGCGTCGGTGTTCGTGGCCGCCTGGCTCGGCCGCCTCGTCGAGGCCCGGCACGCATCGGCCACCGGCATCGAAGCTGTCGCCGCATCGGCACGAGGCGAGCGACGGTGGATCTCGCTGCGCGCGTCGGCCGTTCGCGCCGCCGGCACGTGGATCGCCTCGGCGGGCCTGTCGTCCATCGGGCGCGAGTCGGCCATCATCGAGATCGGCGGCGCTGTTGGCGTCGTCGCCGGCCGTCGCTCTGGCGGGCGCGGCGACGCCCTCGCCACCGCCGGCATCGCCGCTGCCTTCGCCGCTGCGTATCACGCACCGTTCGCCGCGGTGCTGTACCTCGAGGAGCACCTCGGCGTCACCCGGTCACGGCGAGCCCTGTGGTTCGCGGCCACCGGCGCCGCCGCCGGTCACCTGCTGTCGATCCACCTCATGTCGGGCCACGTGATCTTCCCCACACCCGATGGCTCTCGCTGGGAGATGCTCGGGCTCGCGTTGCTCGTGGTCGTCCCCGCCGTCGCCGGCGCCCGCGCCCTGCGGGTGCTGCGCGTGCGGGTGAAGGCGGCCGACATCGCCACCCGACTCGGGCTGCCGTGGTGGACGGTGGTCGCCGTCTTCGCACTCGTCGCTGGCGCCGCGGTCGCCACGTTCCCCTTCGCCGCCGGCAATGGCATGGAAGCACTCCGCCATGCCGCCGTCGGCCCCACGGTGGCGGTCGCCGTGGCGCTCAGCATCTGCAAGCTGATCGGCACCATGGCATCGCTCGGCTCGGGCGCACCCGGTGGCGCGCTCACCCCCAGCATCAGCGTCGCCGCCGGCACGGCACTGCTCACCCTGCTGGGCCTCGACTCCTTCGGCATCCAACCCGACACCGGCGTGTTGTGGGGAGCCGTTGTCGCCACGATGGCCGTCGGTGTCGCGGTCGGGCTCCGCTCACCCGTGCTCGCCGTCGTGCTGGTGCCCGAGCTCGTCGGCGACTACACGTTCGTGCCGCTCATCGCCGTCGTCGTGATCGTCGCCCGCCTGATCGACCTCGGCGTCGATCGCCTGGTCTCCCGGCTCGCCACACCCGTCCCCGACGTCATCTACGGCGACGACGCCTGACCGCCTCGGCGGCCGTGCTCGGTGGGCGCGGTCGTGAGGTCAGAAGTCATCGTCCACCGCCCGCGTGCGACGCGCCGACGCCGGCAACAGCGCCAACTCGGCCCGTTTCAACAGTCCATATCGGCTGCGCTCGTCATCGGACACTCCGAACAGGGCCACCCCGACGAGCGTTGCGGCCTCGAACATCGTGCCTGCCGCCACTCCCGGGTCGCCGCGCTCGACCTTGATCATCGTCGGCCGCGACACGCCCACTCGCTCGGCCAGTTCATCGATCGTCCACCGCCGGCGCAACCGTCCGGCGCGGATCGACGAGCCGAGGATGCCGAGTGCCTCCACGGAAGTCGGCGACAGCGAATGACGAGCCATGAGTTAAGGATAATTGACCGGGTAGGTCTTCCTGTCAACAATTATTGACACGCTCCCGTGTCGGCAACTGGACTGAAATCAGACCGCGACGTCTTTCGCCAGAGCTTCGCGGGCGACGAGGAACTGGCCCACCAGGTCGTTGAGGATCGACGCGACCATTGCTTCGTCGATGGTGGGGTCGAGCTCCACCAATTCCACGATCATCTCGTCGAGCGTGCGAGGACGATCGAGCACGGCCCA
>JANNQK010000127.1:0-2904 GCA_031400715.1 Actinomycetes bacterium
GTCGGCCCCCGCGGTGATGGTTACCGCATCGACAAGCTGATGGACGTCGCCGAGGCGACCGACTACCACTCGTTCCAGATCGAGCACATGGCGGCCGCTGGTGTCCACGTCATCAGCGGGATCACCATCGGGTACGTGGAGGAGGCGATCGGCATCGCCCGTGCAGCCGCTGCTGTGCGCTTGCCGTCGGTGATCTCGTTCACGGTGGAGATCGACGGCCGCCTTCCGTCGGGAATGACACTCGCCGAGGCGATCGAGATCACCGACGCCGAAACGGCCGCGGCCGACGCCACGCCGCTGCACTACATGATCAACTGCGCGCACCCCGAGCACTTCGAGGGGGTCCTCGATGGATCGAGCCGATGGGCCGCACGAATCGGCGGCCTCCGAGCCAACGCGTCGAAGCTCAGTCATGCCGAGCTGGACGAGATGACCGAGCTCGACGACGGTGACCCGGAAGAACTGGCAGCCGCGTACGTCGCCCTCCGCTCGAAGCTGCCTTCCCTGAAGGTGATCGGTGGCTGCTGCGGCACCGACGAGCGTCACGTAGCGGCGATCGCAGCCGCGTGGGGCTCCGCAGCGACCTCGTGACCCGTTGCACCCGTCGATCATGGAGCATCTGCATCACGCGGATGACCGACAGCCGATGACGTGTGCGCGGCGGGCGGCTAGGGTCCGGCATCATGATCATCAAGCGGATCTACATCGATCACCTCAAGAACGTCGGACTCTTCAACGAGTGCTCCCGCAAGGATCTCGAGAAGATCGCCGAACGCAGCGACGTCGTCGACTTGCCGGCCGGCCGCGTGATCATGCACGAGGGAAAGACCGGCACGGAGGCGTTCGTCGTCCTGAAGGGAATCGTCACGGTTCGCCGCAACGGACGCAAGGTCGCCGATCTCGGTGCCGGAGCGATGGTCGGCGAGCTGTCGCTGCTCGACGAGGGCGTTCGTTCCGCGACCGTGGAGTGTGCGACCGATTGCAGCCTGCTGGTGCTCACTCGAAGCTCACTCCGTAGCGCCATCGAAGACGTGCCGGCGTTGTCGCACAAGCTCTTTGCCGCGCTCGCCTCGCGCCTGCGCGACCTCGATGGGCGCCGCTACGTCTGATCGTCCATCCGAGTCCCGCATCGTGCGCCAGGCTTTCCCACACCAACCTGCACTCGACGGCATACGCGCCATCGCCGTGATGCTGGTGCTCCTGTTCCACGCCGGGCTGCCGTTCGTGCCAGCCGGCTACCTGGGCGTGTCGGTGTTCTTCACGTTGTCGGGCTACTTGATCACCGGTCTTCTGCTGGTCGAAAACGCTCGCACGGGCACGGTGCGAATCGGGGCCTTCTATGGCCGGCGGGTGAAGCGTCTGCTGCCGGCGAGCACGCTGTGCATCGCCGGTGTGGTGGTGGCGCGACAGCTCGGAGCCTTTGCCGATGTCACCGACCTTCGATCAGACGTCGTCGGTGCGGTGCTGCAGGTCTTCAACTGGGTGCAGCTCGGGGGCTCCGGCAGCTATGGCGACTTGTTCGGATCGGCGACGTCGCCGTTGGAGCACTACTGGTCACTCGCGATCGAGGAACAGTTCTACTGGCTGTGGCCGGTGGTGGTGCTGATCGTCACCCGGCTGGCGCGGCGCCGGAGGCTGCGAGGATCGCCGGGCCAGGCGCGCCGTCGTCTCACTGTGCTCCTGACCGTGGCGACTGTGATGGTGTCGGTCATCGCAGTTGGGATAGGGCAGATAGCGGGTCCTGACGCGGCGTACTGGTCAACCCCGGCGCGACTCCCCGAGATCCTCATCGGTGCGTGGTTGGCAGTCGTGCTCCATCGTCGACAGGTGCCTGCCAACGCGGCCAGGCTGGCGCTGCCATCGCTCGCCGCGATCCTTGCGGCCTCGATGCTGTTGCCTTCCGACCATGGTCCCGCGTACGACGGATGGCTGCCGGTGTTCGCAGTGCTGTCGGCCGTGCTCGTCTACTCGATGCAGGCCGACGGCAGCGTTCGGCGCATCCTGTCCACCCGGCCGATGGTCGCGATCGGCACGATCAGTTACGGCTTGTACCTCTTTCACTGGCCGGTGTTCGTGTTGCTGCGCGAGCGCGGCTGGACGCTCACGGAGGTGCCTCACCTCGCTGCGGCGATTGCGATCACGGTGGTCATCGCGCTTGCGTCGTACAGGATCGTGGAGCGGCCTGTGCGTCGCTTGAACTGGCGGCCGCTCCCGACGCTGCGGATGGCGGGGATGGCCACGGCCGTCGTTCTCGCGTCTGCAGTGCTGGTGGCGCCGTCAGCGCCCGCGATCCGTGCCGACGACCGGTTGCTCGATGCTGCGGCGATCGCACCTGCCGTTGCCGGCGGAACGCTTGTGCCGCTGGTCGCCTCGAGCCCCGGCCCCGTGACGACGGAAGCCCGACGGCCGCCGGTCGTGGCCGACTGGCCCGACGCTTCCGGAGACACAGCATCCGATGGAACGGAGCTCGGCGACTCGACATCCACCACCACCACCACCCTGGTCACGCTGTTGGAGTTGCCGCCGACACCACCTCGTCCGGCGCGGATCCTGGTCGTCGGCGATTCGACTGCGCTCTACGTGGCCCAGGGCTTGGCCGCGTGGACCATGTCTCACCCCGACCATGCCCAGGTGTCGGTGTCGTGGTGCCAGGGCTGCACCTTCGTCCTCGATGCCGACATCACCAGCTTCGACCTCGACGACGTGCTCACGAACTCGCAGCGCACGATCACCCAGGTCATGCCCGACGCGATCGAGCGCCTCCAACCCGACGTCGTCGTGATGATGGCCACGATGAGCGAGGCTGCGAACCGGCAGTGGAGCGCTCAGGAAGGCCCGATCGGACCGACCGACGCCCGAGCGCAGGCCCGCATCGCTGACGCTTATGCCAACCTCACCATGGGC
>JANNQK010000128.1:0-12884 GCA_031400715.1 Actinomycetes bacterium
CGTCGCCAGCAGTCCGACGTCGATCACGCTCGGAGATCTTCGAGAACGGCCGCCAGGCGCTGCTCGGTGAGACCGCCGACGATGGTGGTGCGGAGCGTGCCATCAGCGCCGAACACATAGGTGGTGGGGAAGCCGCGCAGACCGAGCCGGGCACGGATCTCGCCGGAGCTATCGAACACGTTGGGATAGCTGACATCGAACTCGTCCATGAAGGTCAGCGAATTGGCGGCGACATCTTTGGAGGCCACACCGAGGATGACGACTTCGCGGCTGTGTGCTTGCCAGGTTCGCTCGAGGAGCGGTGTCTCGGTCCGGCATGGTGAGCACCACGACGCCCAGATGTTGACGATCACCGGGGTGCCGCGGAGCCCGACCAAGACGCCCTCGAAGTCGTCAGCCGACAACTCCGTCAGCTTGCCGGCGTCCGGGAGAGCGACCGGCGCACCGGTCGCCCGGAACGAGCTATCGCTCGACGGACGTGTCACGGCATACCCGGCAACGACCAAGATCGCCACCAGTGCAAGGGCTTTGGTCCGTCGACGGCTGACGGGCGCGAGATCGTTGGCGACGGTGGCTTCCACTCAACGGATGCTACTACTACAACGTGTAGGAAGTAAGGGTCAGCCGGGGCACAGAGCGGTGATCAGTCGTGCCAGGTGATGGAGCTGGAACGCGGCCAACACTCCGGTCATGGCGATTGCACCCCACAGTCCAACCTGCGCGCTCGAGCGCAACGGCACCGTCGGTGGTCCGAGCAATGCCGCCACGCGGGCAGGTACCCCGAGGCCGGCGAAGCTGAGAGCTCCTGCCGGGGCGACGCTGCGAAGCGCCACCTTGCCGAGCGTGCGACCGACGAACGCACGGTCGCCGCAATGAGTCACGGCCATCTCGTCGGCCCAACGTTCGAGCGAGAACTGCAGACGGCCCGCCAACGGGCGAAGTATCGGCACCAGCGCCGCCGCCAATTGCGCGGTGAGCAGATAGCGGTCATGCCGGTGACTCGCATGCGCCTGTTCATGCGCCAGCACGACGCCCCGCTCCGCCTCGTCGAGCATGTCGATCAAGCCGCTCGACAGCACGACGTGCCCGCCGCGGCCCGGAAGGGTGAACGCGAACGGCTGATCATGCTCGGCGATCTCGACCCCGCCGGGACGATCGTGACGCAGTTGCCGATAACTGCGCAGAACCGCTCGAACCCGCACGACACCCGCGACAGAGACCATCACCGCCGGCACTCCGACCCACAACGGGACCGGGCCATTGACCCCGACAGCCTCCGCACACCAATCCAGACGGCCACCGAGTACCGGGAGATGGATCACAAAACCGAACGCCACGATCCACGCCGTCGGCACAGCGGCCATTGCCACCACGGCCAACGTGGTGGTCACTGCTCGCGCCGCAACGACCGGCGGGAGCCGACGATGCGTTGTCGTGACAACGATTGCCAGGCCGACCGCCACGATCAACGGCAGCACCAACGAAGCGGACATCAGGCTCGTTCCTCGCCGAGCAACGCTCGCAAGGCCTTGATGTCCTTCTTCGACAGGGTCCCCACGAAACCGGCGAGGACCTGGGCCTTGTCGGGCACCGACTCCAGAACGGCACCGATGCGTCGCACCGCCAGTTGCGATTCGTCGATCGCCGCACGATACGCGAAGGCGCGGCCCGATTCGGTGCGTTCCACCAGTCCCTTGGTGTGCAGCCGACCCAACACCGTCGCCACACTCGTGTAGGCAAGCTCGGTCTCGAGACGATCCTTGATGTCTCCCGGCTGCAGCGGGCGGTCAGTCGCCCACAGCACCGCCATGATGTCGTGCTCCAGGGCACCATCTGGACGTTTCGCCACCTCACACCTCCGACCGACCAGCCTAGTCACCACCGGGGGCTTCGTCTCCGACATGGTGTAGTCGTTCGCTCACTGTTGCCGATGATGCCGATGATGCCGATGGTGCTGCGACAGGCAGATGATTGGATGCCGACCTTCGCAGTTACGTGCCGGTTGGAACCTTGCTCGACCGCAGCACATCCAGGCGATCTCGGTACTCGTCGACTTCGATCTCGCCTGCCGCGAGCCGTCTGGCGAGAACTTCCTCTGCCGAGTCGCTCCCGCGGCTTCGAGGCCGACTGGGCGAACGGACCAGACTCACGATCGCCCACGCCACGAGGCCCCAGAATGCGACCATTCCGATCATCATCAGCGCCCAGTTCCATCCCGACCAACTGTCGTTCCAATTCCAATGCATGGCATTCCTCCTCGTTCAGATGCGTCTTCATTGGGCCACTTGGTCACCGTTGGCGCATCGGTAGCGGCCACCGATTCCGGTTGCGGGACAGTACGGACGGGTCGTCAATCACGAGAAACTGTCTGAGAAGGTTCGGGCGGATTGGGAATTGGTTCCGCGGGCACGATGTGCGACTCGCATGCGCAGGCCTGGGTCGATCGCAGCGCATCGCAGAGTTCCTCGGCGACTCGTTCTCGGCTGAGCCAAGCGCCGGCGCCGCACTGGAGCGCAGCGTGGCGGTAGGCGGGATCTGGCTCGGGGCCGATGACGACGACTCGGGCGAGCGCCAAGGTCGCGGGTAGCCGGCGGCAGCACCCGGCGAAGTCCGCGGTGTCGACGATCACGAGATCCGGTGACGAAAGGGCATTGCTGTCGAGTTCCGACAGGTTTCCGACTGCGGAGACAACCCAGTGATCTCGGTCGCGGTTGAGGAGCTCGACGATGAGCTCGCGCATGGCATGGTGTGGGACGGCCACGACGACGCTCGGCTCGCCGGCCCAGCCGTCGCGCACCTCGACGGGCATCATCGTCATGCCCCAAGCTTGCAACCTGAGCGGTGGGAGGGCATCCGCGCTGGCTACGGAGCGGTGTTGCGGGAGGTCACGGACCGGGGTCGTCTCCGTCGAGCAGTCCAGCTTCTTTGGCGCGGCGGACCAGCTCGGCCCGGTTGCGGACGTTGAGCTTCTGGTGGATGTGGGACCGGTGGGTTTCGACGGTGCGCACCGATACATACAGCTGCTGACCAATCTCGGCGTTGGTGAGCCCGAGCGCCATCATCCGCAACACCTCGAGCTCGCGATCGGACAGCTCACCACCCGGTCCACCGAGACGGGCGGGCGGCGAATCAGGGGCGAGCAGGGCGGCCCCCAACGTCGGATGCACGTACTGCTTTCCGCTGGCCACCGCTCGGACGGCCTGGACGAGTTCGATGTCGGCAGCGTCCTTGATCAAGTAACCGGCCGCGCCAGCCTCGAAGGCCCGCCGCAGGTAGGCGACGTCATCGTGGCCGGTCAGTATCAGCACCCGGGTTGCCGGGCTGAGCCGGATCACCGCGGCGGTCGCGTCGATACCGCTTCCGTCGGGGAGGCCCAGATCCATCACGAACACGTCCGGTAGGCAGGTCCCGGCCAAAGCCACGGCCTCGTGAACACTGCCGGCCTCGCCGACAACCTCGAGGTCGTCCTCGGCGTCGAGAATTCGTCGCAGACCGCTGCGAACAACGGCATGGTCGTCGCACAGCGCGACCCGCACGACATCAGGCAAGAGGCAACTCCAGCCGGAGCGTCGTGCCAGAGCCCGGCGTCGACGAGAGTTCCACCGTTCCGCCGACGAGGTCGGCCCGTTCGACCATGCCCGTCAGCCCGAGATGCCCACGCCTCGGTACTGCGTTGGTCTCAAAGCCGACACCGTCGTCCTCGACGAGAACGCGTACTCGGCCTTCGGCCACGATCACCGTGATGCTGGCGGTGGCAGCTCCCGCGTGGCGGGTGATGTTGGTCAACGCCTCCTGCACGACCCGGTAGACGACCGTCTCGATCTCGGGCGGCAGCCTGTCTGCAACGAAACCGTGGGCGGCAACAGCGACGGTGGTGTCGCCGCGGGCGGTCATGTCCTGCGACAGACGTTCAAGGGCAGGAAGCAGTCCGACGTCGTCAAGCACGGTTGGCCGAAGGTCGAAAGCCATTTGACGGGTCCGGCCCAGGGCATCGGCCACGAGCGCACGAACGTCGTCCGTGCGCCGGCGAGCGTCGTCGAACGCGACCCCGTCGCCGGCCAGCGAGGACTCGAGGAGCCGGAGGCCCAGCAGCACCGAGGTGAGGGCCTGCCCGACGTCGTCGTGGAGGTCGCGCGACACCCGAGCCCGTTCCGCCTCCTGAGCGTTGAGGATCTGGCCCAACATCTCGCGCTTCGATGCCGCCCGCTCCGTTGCGGCGGCAAGGTCGGCGACTGCGTCGGCGCGGGCCCGTTCTGCCTGGACGAGATGGGCGCTCTCGATTGCTCCGACCGCAAACGCGGCGAACGCGACCACCAGTGCCTCGTCCTCGTCCGCGAAGGGTTCACCGTCTGCCTTCTCCGTGACATACAGGTTGCCGTACCGCCGGCCGCTTCGACCGACCGGCACCCCGAGGAACGTCCGCATCGGCGGATGATTCGGGGGGAAGCCGCCCGCGCGGGGATCTGTGCCGAGTTCTGCGAGCCGGATCGGTCCGCTGGCGACAATTACCTCACCAAGCAGACCGCGTCCACCAGGAAGGCTCCCAATGCGTCTCACCGTGTCGTCATCCATTCCATGGTGGATGAACGACTCGATCACGCCCGCCTCGTTGTAGATCCCGAGCGCTGCGTACTTGGCGTCGGCGATCGTGGCGGCCCCCGCCACGATCCGTCGCAGCACGGTGTCCAGCTCGTGCTCGCCAGCCAACACCAACACCGCTTCGAGAAGCGCCCGAACCTTGAGCGGCCAGCCAGCAGCGCCGCCTTCGAGATCCTGTGTGGTCGTCGGTGGCAGCACCGACACAGTGTAGTAGAATTCGGCCTGTACCCCGACGAGGCCAGCCGATGGCTCGCGAACATCCACGTTCAGGTCGAGCTCGTCACCAGAACCGAAGGTGCCGTCACAGACGTCACCTCTCTCCAGCAGTTGGCCGAACAACTGCCGCACGTCACACTCACCATTCGCTCCAGCGCCGACCACGACCTGCCCCTGACCAATCCGAGCGACGCATTCAGTGTGATCACCCGCGCCGCAGAGGTGCTCGGTCGCGTCAGCGCTGCGGGCGACCCGAAGCCAGGTTCCGTAGCGGCCACCGATGATGACCGGCCCCGCCCAGACCACGATGGGGGGCATGAGCTGTAGCGCCCGCGACGAGCCCTTGCCGCAGGAGGACTGATGACCCACCCCACCAAGACTGTCCACGGCCGCCACCACGATGCTGGCGGCGTCGGCGCAGTGACCACTGTGCTGCATGTCGGCAACCTGCATTGGGGGTCCGAGAAGGCTGTAGCCGAGTCGTTCCTGCAACGGCGCCCGGGCGTCCTGCACGTCGACGCCAACCCTGTGGCCCAGACCGCAACCGTGACGTACGACCCGAGCGCCACGTCAGTCGCTGATCTTCAGGCGTGGATCGAGGAATGCGGTTATCACTGCGCGGGTCAGTCTGTGCCCGGCCACGTCTGCGCACCGATGCAGGAGCCTGGGCAGATCGAGATGCCTGGATCGCACGCCGATCATGGATCTGTGCCCACGAAGCATCCGGTGGGCCACGACGAGTCGTCAGCGACGCGGCCGCCAGCGACGCGGTCGCCGCACGACGCGATGGGCCATGGTGGGCACGCAGGAATGTCGATGTCGTCGATGGTGGCCGACATGCGCCGGCGGTTTCTGGTCGCCGCTGTGCTGTCGATCCCGATCCTGTTGTGGTCTCCGATCGGGCGTGATGTTCTCAACTTCGATGTCAGCGCACCGTTCGGGCTCCGTGACGACATCTTCCAGCTGATCTTGAGCGTGCCGGTCGTGTTCTGGGCGGGTTGGATCTTCTTCGATGGTGCGGCCCGGGCGTTGCGGGCGCGCACGTTGGACATGATGGTGTTGGTCGCGGTCGCCGTTGCGGCTGGTTGGTCGTACTCGCTCGTGGTGACCCTGACCGGTGGGGGTGAGGTCTTCTACGAGGCTGCGTCGGTGTTGGCGACGTTCGTTCTGCTCGGCCATTGGTTCGAGATGCGTGCTCGCGGCGGCGCAAACGAAGCAATCCGGGCCCTCATCGATCTCGCACCTCCCATGGCCACTGTTCTGCGTGACGGCAAGGAGGTCGAGATACCCACTGCGGAGGTCGCTGTCGGCGATCTGCTGCTGATCCGTCCGGGAGCGAAGGTGGCCGTCGACGGAATGGTCGAAGACGGAGACAGCGACCTCGACGAGTCGATGGTGACTGGCGAAAGTCTCCCCGTCCACAAGACGACCGGCGATCAGGTCATCGGCGCAACCCTCAACACGACCGGCACACTCCGCGTCCGCGCAACCAAGGTCGGCGCCGACACTGCCTTGGCTCAGATCGTGAAGTTGGTCCAGGAGGCACAGAACTCCAAGGCCCCTGGCCAACGCCTTGCTGACCGGGCTGCGTTCTGGCTCGTTTTCGTCGCTTTGCTCGGTGGCGTTGCGACGTTCGCGGTGTGGTACCTGCTGGCCGATCGTTCGGTCGGAGAAGCGATGCTGTTCGCGATCACCGTGGTCGTCATCACCTGCCCCGACGCCCTGGGCTTGGCGACTCCAACGGCGATCATGGTCGGCACCGGCCTCGGCGCGCAGCGGGGAGTGTTGTTCAAGAACGCGATGGCACTCGAGACTGCGGCGCGCATCGACACCGTCGTGATGGACAAGACGGGCACGCTCACCAAGGGCCAACCGGAGGTCACCGACATCGTCAGCGAAGGCATCGACGTAGCCGAGATGCTTGCGCTCGTCGCAGCCGTCGAACGCGAGTCCGAGCACCCGCTCGCCCGGGCAGTCGTGCTCGCCGCCGAGTCCCGGGGCGCGGCCGAAATGCGCGCCGAGGACTTCGACAGCGTCCCGGGGCACGGCGCGATCGCAACCGTCGACGGACGACGGGTTGCTGTCGGCAACCGCCGGTTGATGGAACGCGAGAAGATCGACCTCGGCCCGCTCGCCGAGCGACGCCAGCAACTTGCCGAGAACGGTCGTACGGCAGTCGTCGTGGCCGTCGACGGGCGAGCCGTCGGGCTGATCGCGATGGCCGACGCACCCCGTGACACCGCGGCTGCGGCGGTGGCGGCACTGCGAGCGCTCGACATCGAAGTGGTGATGCTCACCGGCGACAACGAGGCAACCGCCACGCGGATCGCCGCGATCCTCGGCGTCGACACCGTGATCGCCGAAGTCCTACCCGGCGACAAATCGGCCAAGATCGCCGAACTACAAGCACAGGGTCGCAAGGTCGCCATGGTCGGCGACGGCGTCAACGATGCCCCGGCTCTCGCCCAGGCCGATATCGGCATCGCGATCGGTGCCGGCACCGATGTCGCCATCGAGACTGCCGACCTGGTGCTCATGCGATCCGACCCGCTCGACGTCCCGGTCGCATTGCAGATCGGACGCGGCACACTGCGCAAGATGCGCCAAAACCTTGGATGGGCCGTCGGTTACAACGTCATCGCCCTCCCGATCGCCGCCGGGGTGTTCGAGCCAGCGTTCGGTCTGGTGCTCCGCCCCGAGATCGCCGCCCTGTCGATGTCTGGTTCCAGCATCATCGTCGCCGTCAACGCCGTGATGCTCAAACGAATCGAACTGCCCGTACCAGCCCCGACCCACGTGTCCTCACTCGTGACTTCGCCCACGTCGGCGACGACCCCACTCGCCGAAACGGGTCCTGCTCGATGAGCGCCCGAAGTGTGCGCACAGCAGCGATCGCGACCGCCTTGCTGGCCATCTTCTACGTCGGCGTCGTGTGGGCGGCGTCCGGCTCGTTTCAACACGTCGTCGATCAGGCCGGCCGCGACTGGTACTACTTGGCACTGATCGTGAGCGGATTCGGAATCCAGGTCGCCCTCGTCAGTGAGCTTCGCCGACGACACCGTCTCCAGCACTCGACCGCGCTAGCAGGTGGCGCCGGGATCGGGTCCTCGACTGCGGGCATGGTCGCTTGTTGCGCCCACCACATCGCCGATCTCGCACCTTTCATCGGGGCGACCGGCGCGGCGACCTTTCTCATCGAGTACCGCATTCCGTTCATGATCGTCGGCGTCGGAATCAACGCCATCGGGGTCGCAGTCGCCGCTCGTCGATTGCACCACACAGCGTCGCCGAAACCGCACCACGAAATCGGCGCTTGGGCGCACTCGTGACAGCCTTCACCACTCGCCGACGCGACCGGGAACGGCGCGTCGGCCTTGCAGAGATGTTGGCACTCGTCGTCGTCGCAGGCCTTGTCCCCGTACTCCACGGATGTGGGTCCGCAACACGTTCCGACAACGGCGCGGCGACGACCTTCGGGCCCGATCGGACCATCGAGGCTGGTTCGGTCACCGTCAAGCTCCGGTTGCGCCAGCTCGATGTCGACGGTGCCGTGTTCGAGATCATTCTCGACACGCACGACGTCGAACTCGACCAGGACATGGTCCAAGAGGCCCACCTCGTGGTGGGCGAAACGCCGTGGCCCACGGAGGAGTGGTCGGGTGATGGCTTGGGCGGACATCACCGTGAAGGCGAACTGCGCTTCAGTGCAGCTGGCCCCGCGGAAGGCGTTGTCACACTCAGCATCGACGGGCTCCCTGAACCCCTCAGTGCTACGTGGGACGTGGGGAGCTAACCAGATGGGTACTGTGCCGTGGTCGAGCAACTCGTCGATCACGATGGCAATCATCTGCCCGACAGCAGTTCCGTCGACGACGAACCGAGCGTCGCGCGTGCCGGTTTCCGGACTGCGCTGAACTCGGCCGGACAAGTTCGGCGAACTCATGAAAGAGGTATGCCGGCGCCGTCATGCAGTTCACCAGCGGCGATTGGCACCGCTGTTGCTCCGATGGAGGAACCGCCGAAGCCCGTCGGGCGCTCCTCGCACTGTTGAGCTCAGATGCTGCGGGACGTGACGGGCACGTGGTTCGCGAAGGCGTCCCGGACCCGTTTGATGGTCGCGTCGTCGAGGTTGGCGTACACCAGTTCGGCACCGTTGAAGCGGGCAGCCTCGGCGACCAGCGCGTTCCGGTCCAGGTCCTCCACCAACAGCGCGACCGTCGCAGTGCCAGGTTGGACTGCATCGCGGAACCAAGTGACCCACTCGTCGGGAAGGCCGATGTCCACGACCTTGGCTGTGACGGCGCCTGCGCCGGCACCTACGGCCAATCCTGCGATCCATCCGACTGGCCCACCGAGGATGAGTCCGAACAGTCCGGCCCACATCGCGCCCGACAGTGCCGAGCGCAGCGGTGTGGGATCGAGAGTTTCGTGCACGACCGTCTTGCCGGAGACGTCCTTGACGACGGTCACTGCGTCTTTGAGCTTCAGCTTTCCGGCGGCGGCGAGACCGCTCGCCGCCACGAGGAACTCTTGGGCGCGGAAGGTGTTCTCGAACGAGATCCCCACCAACGTCTGCGGGATGTCGGGCTGGTTCGACTGGTGCATGTGCATGTGCATGAAGTCAGCATCGGCGATCGAAACGCGTTCCGCATCCGTGCCGAGCGACGGTTGCGTTGCGGGCTTCTACGCACAACCAAGCATCGGGCGCCGGGACCACGCATTCGCCACTGCCGCCATCTACGGGATCGCCGAAGTGGGAATGCGTAGCCGCTGCGGATGCCACACACCACGGCCGGGTTCAAGATCAGTACACCAAGCGATTCTTGGTCACTGACAAAGGAGCGAGACATGACTGGCAAACACGGTGGCTGCTGCTGCAACCACGACGATCCGCACGACAACCACGATCAACAGGACAAGGTCGTTCAATCACCTCAGATCCTGTCGGTCACCGCGGGTGCAGGTTGCTGCGGCGAAGCCAAAGATTCAGAGACGTCACGGTCCAACGACCACGCGGAACACTCCACCGCCGTGCGGAGTTCATCATGAACACCCACGTACCTCTTACCCCGCATCCCACGAGCACGGTCGCAAACGACGCGACCAGTGGATTCGCTGGCTCGGGACGACGCCGACTGTCCGTCAACATCACCCCTATCGAGCGCGGCGGCCGGATAGTTCTCGGCCTCGCCACCGTCATCGTCGCTGTCGTTCTCCTCGTTTCAGCCGGCTCAGCCCTCGCAGTCGTTCTCGAGGTACTCCTGATCGCTGCCGGATTCGATCTCGTGATCACAGGCGCCCTCGGACACTGCCCGCTCTATCAACGTCTCGGGCACGTACCGGCGTCACTGCGCGGCTCGACATGATCCACCGCCCGACTGAGCACCTCCAGCCTCCGCCCCCAGGAGCCCGGACACAAAAGGGCGGCCGTCACGGCTTGATGATGATCGCCTGCTGCATACCGATGCTGGCAATCGCCATCGTCCTCGTCGCAACGGGAGTCGCAGGCGTCAGCTTCATCTTCACAGCAGTCGCCTGCACGGCGATGATGGCCCTGATGATGCGCGGGATGAACCACGGCGACATGAACCACGACGAACACAACGACGTCAGCAGGGACCGCGAGGGGCTCGACCACAGTGGCCTGGAGCACAGCGGAAGTCGGCCCCTTGCGCCGCCGCCGCACACGTTGCGCGGTCGCCCCGACGATCGATGACGTCGTCGGCCGCGGCATCAAGCCAGCCTGCGGAGGTGCTGTCCCCGGCCGCGATCAGCGGATCGTGATCGGCGCGGCATGACCGAAACCGTCTTCGCTCGGCCGAGGCCGACCCGCATGCTCCTCATCACCGCGGCGTGGGGCTCGTGCTTCGTCGCCATCGACTGGGGACTGCGAGACGCCCCTGTCCTCTGGTTCGCCGCATACCGCTCGCTACTCGCAGGGGCGGTGCTCGTCGCCGTCGCCTACATCCAGCACCGACCCAGCCCGCACGGAAGAGCCGCGTGGAGCCAGATCGGTGTCCTCGCCCTGTTCAACGTGACCATTGCGTTCGCCGCCATGTTCGCCGCTGCCGCCGCACTCTCCGCCGGCGTCGCAGCCGTGTTGTCGAACGCTCAGCCGCTCCTCATCCTCCTCCCTGCGTGGTGGCTCTTCGGGGAACGACCTCGACGGTCCGCAGGAGCCGCGGCGGCCGTCGGATTCATCGGCTTGGCAATCACCGCCTCCGCCTCCATCGGGACGACAAGCGGCGCCGCCCTCGCACTCGTTGCCGCCACCGCCATCACGTCGGGAACACTCCTCGCCCGCCGAATGCACGACGTCGACGTCGTCGTCGTCAGCGCATGGCACTTCGTCATTGGAGGCGCCGGTCTTTCGATTCTCGCGTTCATCCGCGAGGGCGCACCGTCGGTGATTTGGACTCCCCGATTCATTGCCACGCTCGCGTTCCTCGTGCTCGTCGGGACGGCAGGCGCATTCGTTCTGTGGTTCACAGAAGTCCAGCGCGCACCCCTTGCCGCCGTCACCCTCTGGACCTTTCTCACGCCGGTGTTCGGTCTGACATTCAGTGCCGTCGCGCTTCGCGAGTACCCCTCAGGCCGCGAAGTAGCTGGGATCGCGCTGGTCCTCGCTGGCTTGGCGGGCGGCCTCGCCTGGGCCGCTCGAAATCCGCACGGGTCGGATCCTCGGAGTCCACTCGAGCAACAGATCAAAGTGCGGAAACAAGACCTTGAGGATCTGGTGCCGTCCGTAGCCAGCCGCACCAGATCCGGGATTCGTCCGGATGGCCCCCGCCGTACTGGGCGCGATGCTCGGTAGAAGAACACCTACCCGAGGATGCACTCTGAGCAAGCCGACCACGTTGGCTGAGGCAGACCCGCCCGCTTCGGCTTCTGTCGGCGCGGACGGACGGCAATGAGTCCACGACGGCAGCGTTGACGGCAGCGCGCCGATCAGAGCTGATTATTGACAGGATCCAGAATTTGTGATCTGATGCGATTCGTGCCGGAACCAGATGTGGAACTCCTGCGGGAATACGGCGTGCAGGTCACCGCTCAACGACTCGCGATCATGCGCGTTGTCGCGGAGCACCCACATGCCACAGCCGACGAGCTGGGCGACATCGTGCGCTCACAACTCGGCGCGATCTCGCGGCAGGCGGTCTATGACTCGCTCGGCGTCCTGGTCGACAAGAACCTGATCCGCCGGATCCAACCGGCGGGCTCGGCGGCTCGCTACGAGAACCGGGTCGGTGACAACCATCACCACCTGATCTGCCGGAGCTGCCGCACGATGTTCGACGTCGACTGCGCTGTTGGCGAGGTGCCCTGCCTCACCGCCGACGACAACCACGGATTCGAAGTCGACGAAGCCGAAGTCATCTACTGGGGCCGATGCCCGACCTGTCGAGCGGGCGAGCCGCTCGATGATGTCGCCGGCTGATGCGGTGCCAGATCTTTCGACACGAGCAAGCAACCATCCGCAAGAAATCAAGGAGCAAGACATGAGTGATCAACTTCCCGAAAAGTCGGCACCCGACATCAATGATTCGTCGGCCAAGTGCCCGGTCCTGCAGAGCCCGCACACCGCAACAGGCAGTTCGGCCAATCAGCACTGGTGGCCGAACCAGCTCAACTTGAACATCTTGCATCAGGGCTCGCCTGCATCGAACCCGATGGACGACGACTTCGACTACGCCGCCGAGTTCGCCACCCTCGACTACGCCGCGCTGAAGACCGACCTCACGGCCCTCATGACCGACTCCAAGGAGTGGTGGCCAGCGGACTACGGGCACTATGGCCCGTTTTTCATCCGCATGGCATGGCACTCGGCCGGCACCTACCGCACCCACGACGGTCGCGGCGGAGGCGGCTCCGGTCAGCAGCGTTTCGCGCCGCTGAACAGCTGGCCCGACAACGGCAACCTCGACAAAGCTCGCGCCCTGCTCGAGCCGATCAAGAAGAAGTACGGCCGCAAGATCTCCTGGGCCGACCTGATGCTGCTCACCGGCAACGTCGCGCTCGAATCGATGGGCTTCAAGACCTTCGGTTTCGCCGGCGGTCGTGAAGACGTG
>JANNQK010000129.1:0-3068 GCA_031400715.1 Actinomycetes bacterium
CCACGCGATCGTGGGCACGACGATCATCATGGTGATGGCGCTCGTGCTCACCGTTCCTGTCGCGATCACCTGTGCCGTGTATCTGACCGAGAGCAAGAGCAGAGCGGTCAACGCAGTTCGCACCATCGTGACTGCGATGACGGCCCTGCCGTCGATCGTCGCCGGCCTCTTCGTGTTCGCCACGTGGGTGCTCGTGTTCGGCTTCCCGCGCTCCGGGCTGGCCGCATCGATCGCGATCAGCATCATGATGCTGCCGATCATCATCCGCTCGGCCGATGTCGTGCTTCGGCTCGTTCCTGGCAGCCTGCGCGAGGCCGCCGCCGCGCTCGGAGCGCCGCAATGGCGAACCGTCTGGCACGTCGTCCTGCCGACGGCCAGGTCGGGTCTCACCACGTCGGTCATCCTGGGTGTCGCTCGTGGCATCGGCGAGACCGCGCCGGTGCTGCTGACGTCGGGCTACGCGACCAGTCTCAACCTCGACCCTTCGCAGAATCCGATGGCATCGCTGCCGTTGACGGTGTTCAAGCTCGTCAGCTCGGGACAGGACAACCAGGTGGCTCGCGGCTTCGGCGCCGCGTCCGTGCTGATGGCGATCGTGCTCGTGCTGTTCGTCACGGCGCGAGTCCTCGGTGGACGCCCGGCAGGCCGTTTGTCACCGCGGCAGGCCCGTCGTCGCGTCGCCCAATCCGCGAGTGACCTCGTTCGGATCGACGCGCTGCGGGCAGCTCGGGTGGAGACGAACGTGATTGCCGCGCCCCGTCCACCCGCTCGCGAGGCCTTCTCCCACGGCTCGACCCAGAAGGAGCATCCATGACCTCGCTCAACCCGACGTCGCGGCGCACGGCCCGGCGTCGCTTCGCCATGGTGTCGTTGTTCGCTGCGGCGCTCGTCGGCTCGGCGAGCGCAACTCCGGTCACGGCCGCCCCGAGCTATCAGCGCATCTCGGGTGAGGGCTCGTCGTGGTCGGCGAACGCGATCGACGCGATGCGTGTGAACGTCGAGCAGTTCGGCATCATCGTGAACTACAACGCCACCGGCTCCACTGCCGGGCGGAAGAACTTCCTCAACGGCACGGTCGACTTCGCCGCATCCGACATCCCGTTCCAGTTCCAGCCCGAAGACGGGTCCGCCCCGGAGAACCCCGCACCCGGTAGCTATGCCTACATGCCGGTCACCGCGGGCGGTACAGCGTTCATGTACAACCTGAAGATCAACGGCCAGCGCGTGACGAACCTGCGGCTGTCGGGCGAGAACGTGTCGAAGATCTTCACCGGCGCGATCAAGGCGTGGAACGACCCTGCGCTCCAGGCCGACAACCCGGGTATCACGTTGCCGGCCCGGAACATCGTGCCGGTGGTGCGTGCCGAGGGCTCGGGTTCCACGCAGCAGTTCACGGCATGGATGATCGCAACTCACCCAGAAGTGTGGCAGGAGTACTGCGAGCGCTCAGGGCGCGCCCCATCGTGCGGGCCGACCTCGTTCTACCCGACCGTGACCGGCATGATCTCGCAGTCGGGCGACCTCGGCGTGTCGGAGTACGTCAAGCAGAGCTTCGCCGAAGGCGCCATCGGCTACGTGAACTACTCGTATGCGCTCAGCGCGGAGTTCCCGGTCGTGAAGATGCTCAACGCCGCCGGCTTCTACACCGAGCCGACACCGAACAACGTGGCCGTGTCGCTGTTGAAGTCGCGAATCAACACCGACGAGTCCAACCCGGCGAAGTACCTCACTCAGGATCTCAGCGGTGTGTACACCGATACCGATCCCCGCAGCTACCAGCTCTCGTCGTACTCGTACCTCATCCTGCCGACGAAGGTGGCCGGGCAGTTCAACGAGGCGAAGGGGCTCACATTGGGTGCCTTCGCCTACTACGCCATGTGTCAGGCACAGCAGTCGTCGGCATCGCTCGGCTATTCCCCGATGCCGGTGAACCTGGTGGAGGCGAGCTTCGAACAGATCCGCAAGATCCCGGGTGTGCAGGTGCAGGACATCGACATCCGGCAGTGCAAGAACCCGACGTTCTCGGCCGACGGCACGAACGTGCTCGCCAACAACGCGGCACAACCGCAGGCATGCGACAAGCAAGGTGTGGGCATGTGCCCGACGGGCACCGGAGGATTGCCGAACGTACCGACGGCAGTGACCGCGTCGAGCTCGGGTTCACCGACTCCTGGTTCACCGACGCCGGCTACGCCGACTCCCGGTTCACCGACGCCGGGTACACCGACTCCCGGTTCACCGACGCCGGGTACACCGACGCCGGGTACGCCGACGCCGGGTACGCCGACGGTGAACACGATCCTCGATGCGACCGGAGCACCGGTCGATGCGGTCACCGGTGCGCCGGTCGACCCGACCGGCGTTCCCGTCGTTGTCGTCGGGGTCGACCCTGCGGCCTGCGATCCCGACACGGGAGTGTGCGGCGGTGGGGCCGGACAAACAGCTGATGCGCCGACGGCCGGTGGTGCTGTCGGCCCGATCACGGCGACGACGCTGGCGAAGTCGTCGGGGTGGGACGCCTCGCTCGCACTGGTGCTCCTCATCGTCATCCTGACGGTCGGTGTGGTGCTCGCTCCAGCCCTCGCGTGGCGCTTCTTCAACGAGGCGCGAACCTCATGAGCGCGCGGCCTCGGCGTCGGGCGTGGCTGCTGGCGCCGTGCGCGATCGCACTTGTCGCGATGATCGCCCCGACAGGCTCGAGCAGTGCCGCGCCCGTGCCCGGCGAAGCAGGGGTGCTCGCGGGTCTGCCGCCCACGGAGTCTGCGGTCAAGGTGCAGGGCCGAGGTCGCTTCGCGAACATGGAGTTCACAATCAGTCAGACCGCCGATCTCACGACGCAGGCGATCTCGATCACCTGGACCGGTGGAATCAGAACTGACGGACCTGGGAACTACGGGGCCCACTTCGTCCAGGCGTTCCAGTGTTGGGGAGACGACGACGGGACCAACCCGACGAACCCCGGTCCGCCCCCGGAACAGTGCCAGCAAGGAGCACGCGCCGGCCAACCCGATCCGCTGAACCCGACGTTGTATCCATTGGGCAACACCGTGCAGCGAGTGATCAGCAAC
>JANNQK010000130.1:0-26578 GCA_031400715.1 Actinomycetes bacterium
TGTCCACCAGCTCGTTGGTCTGTTCGAACGAGGGTTCGTCGGTGTGTTCGTCGGTGTGTTCGTCGGTCTGTTCGAGTGACGGTTCGTTGGTCTGTTCGTTGGTGTCTTCGGGGGAGGGCTCCGGAGCGATCTGTGCCGCGAGCGTGGCCTCGTACTCGGCAACGAGGGCTTCGTCTTCGGCCGTTGGCGCGAGATCGTCGGACGTCGACGTGATCGACGGCCCGTCGGACGCCGTCTCGAGTTGCGCCACCGCAGATGGCGTCGCCTCGACGGGGGGCGCCTCGACGGGGGGAATGGCCGCGGAGTGCGCTGCCGG
Organism: Actinomycetes bacterium; assembly: GCA_031400715.1. Lineage (GTDB taxonomy): Bacteria > Actinomycetota > Acidimicrobiia > Acidimicrobiales > Ilumatobacteraceae > VFMC01. Next base: position 317 of record JANNQK010000130.1, read on the forward strand.
GATGACCTCGATGTCGTCCGTCAGCGGGGCCATGGGCACGGCCGGTCGCTTCTGCCACTTCACCACGCCGCTCGGGTGGTGCCGGTAGCTCGCGATCGAGATGGTGTCGACCACGTGATCGGCGATCTCGCCGACCACCTCGCTGGTCATGATCTCGAGCGCCAGCTCGACAGGGTCGCGATCGAGGTGAGGGACGCGATCGAAGAGCCGTCCCAGATGGGTGACCGCACCGAGCCGGACGGAACCGGCTGCCAGGTTGTCGGCGCTCAGCACGTTCATCGCCTGCAGCCGTTCAGCGAGTCCGAGATCCCCCTCTCGCTCCGCGAAGTAGAGCTCGCCACCGTTGAACCAGGCGCGAACCGCCGGTTGGCAGTGCAAGGTGATCTCGCCGGTGAAATGGCGCGAGCCGGCCGCGTCGAGCACGGCCCACACCGGGCGCGCTCCGACCGTCTCGAGTTGGAGGAGCCGGCACGACGAACCCGGCACGGCGCAGCGGGGAAAGACCTCGTTCATCACAAGACTCATCGGCCACGAAGAGGGGGGTCTTGACTCGAATATGAGGGTTCGCGACGCAACAGCGCACTCGGGCGACCGCTCACGGGCGAGCGATCGGGCTTCGACGACATCACGATGACCATCGCGCCGACGTGCTCACCACCGTCGTCCACGGAAGCTGGAACGGAGACGGGCGGCTGGTGCGTGCACGCGAGATCGGCCTGTGGCACCGCCGATCGCGCCCGCTAACCTGCCGAACGGAAAGGTGCCGGAGTGGACGAACGGGACAGTCTCGAAAACTGTTGAGGTCTTCTGGGCCTCCGTGGGTTCGAATCCCACCCCTTCCGCCAGACACGAGGGCCTCCTGAGGGAGGCCCTCGTTCGCGTCCGTGCTCAGGTCGCTCGGCAGACCCTCGAGGAACCGATCGTCAGGTACACACGAGGTCGGCCGCTGGTACCACCAGTTGCACGAGATAGCGGTCGACCGCATCCGTGACGCAGTCGTTGGCCCCGTAGCCGGTGTGCTGTTCGGCCTCGACCACCACCAACCGCCCACCGTCGAGGGCGGCCGCCATGCGCCGAGTGCCGGCGATCGGAGTGGCGGAGTCACCCGTGGTGCCCACCACCACGATCGGCCCGGCACCCACGCCGGTGATCTCGATCCGATCCGAGGGCGGAGGTGGGAATGCGGCACACCCCGGCACGGCCAGCGTGCCGACCACCATCCGTGGCGCCACCGCGCGGGCCTCGTCGAGTCGAGCCTGGGCTTCTTCGGGGGTCTCGCGCTCGGTGCTGTCCATGCACTGGATCACCTGGAACGCCTCGAGGGTGTTGTCCCACGTGCCGTCGTCGCGACGTCCGAAGTACTGGTCGTGGAGCGCGAGCAGACCCCGCCCGTCGCCGTTGGCTGCGTCGGCCAGCGCCACACCGAGCGTGGGCCACAGCCGCGAGGTGTAGAGCGCCTGCGCCACCGCGTTGTTCATCACTCCCAGGTCGACCGGTGGGCGGTCTGCTTCCGTGGGTACCGGCGCCGCGTCGACGGCGGCCATCAGCCGATCGAATGCGGCCTCGGAGTCGCCGTCGTTGCGGAAGACGCAGTCGTCGTTGCTGTCGCGGGCGCTGCACCATACGAGGAACGAGGTGAGCGATGCTTCGAAACCCACTGCCTGTTGCAACGTCGCCTCGTCCTCGTCGGCGGTGGGGTCGACCGCCCCGTCGAGCACCGCGGCGCGCACCGTGGAGGGGTGGAGCGTGGCCCACACCGCCCCGAGTTCGCTGCCGTAGCTGAAACCGAAGTAGCTGATCGTGTCCTCGCCGAGAGCGGCACGGATCCGGTCGATGTCGCCCGCCGAGTCGTTGGTGCCGACGTGCTGGAAGAACTCGCCGGAGCGTTCGACGCACCCCTGCTGGAACTCCGCGGCGATCTCGATGGCCTCGGCACGCTCGGCGTCGTCGTCCGGGGTGATGTCGACATTCGCGAAGAACCGGTCGTAGTCGTCGACGCAATCGATCGCGGGCTCCGACAGGCCGGTGCCGCGAGGGTCCCAGCCGACGATGTCGAAGTGGGTCAGCAGGGTGGGGCTGAACAGTTGATCGGCGAACACGGCGAAGTCGGAGCCGGCGACACCCGGCCCCCCGGGGTTCACCAGCAGGCTGCCCACCCGCCGATCCGGATCGGCCAGGTGGCGGGCGACGTAGAGGTCGAAGGTACCGAGCGTGGGGTCGTCGGGGTCGACCGGCACCTCGAGCGACCCGGTCTGCACCTCGTCGGCGCCGAAGTCCTGCCAGCCGAATGCCGCCGCGGAGTCGGGGCGCTGCACGGCGCTCACCTCGAAGCCCGCATCGTCCGATCCACAGGAGGAGCCGATGATCGCGGCGAGCGAGATGGTTGCGGCCACACGACGGCGGGTGCTCGCGGAACGATGGCGGTTCTCTGACGGCATCGCCCCGAGCCTACGGGCGCAGGGCGAAGGCTCCCCGTCGAAGGCCTCCGCCGAACTCGTTCGAGCTCCTGCGGTTCGGCCGCGAGCCGTCAGCGCCACGAGGTGAGTGGGGCGCGCGACGCCGCAGATGACGAGCCGGCTCGACGGCGCGGTCGTGGGCCCAGGCGTGGAATGTCCCCGTATCGTGGCCGGATGCGAATGGGTCCACACAGTCTGATGCCCGGCGACGCGGCGGCCGTGAAGGGCAAGCGGATCCAACGGGCGGCGTTGCGTCGCGCGTGGACCTTCGCGACGCCGTATCGGGCCACCATCGCCTGGTTCCTGGCAGCGATCCTGGCTGCTGCATTGCTGGCCCTGGTGCCGGCCTTCGCATTCCGGGCGATCCTCGATTCTGCCATCCCCGATGGCAATCGGCCGTTCATCACCGTGCTCGCGATCATCGTGGTGGTCGCCGCGCTCACCGATGCGGGTCTGGCGATCGTGCAGCGGTGGTGCAGCGCGCGCATCGGCGAGGGGCTCATCTACGACCTCCGGGTCGCCCTGTTCGCCAAGGTGCAGCGGATGCCGGTCGCCTTCTTCACGCGTACGCAGACCGGCGCATTGATCAGCCGGCTGAACAACGATGTGGTGGGCGCTCAGACGGCAGTCACCTCCACGCTCGGCAGCGTGGTCAGCAACGTCGTGGTCCTGATCACCACCCTGGCGGCCATGATCGCGTTGGAGTGGCGGCTCACGATCCTCGCCCTCGTGGTGCTGCCGGTGTTCATCATCCCTGCGAAGCGTGTCGGCAAGCGCCTGCAGACCATCGCCCGCGAGCAGATGGGTGTGAACGCCGAGATGAACAGCCAGATGACCGAGCGGTTCAACGTGTCGGGTGCACAGCTCGTGAAGCTGTTCGGCCGCAGCAACGACGAGGTCTCGCTGTTCGACAAGCGCGCGAAGCGGGTGCGCGACATCGGCATCACGTCCGCGATGTACGGCCGGGTGTTCTTCGTCGCGCTCGGGCTCGTCGGCGCCATCGGGGCTGCTGCGGTGTACGGCATCGGCGCGTTCTTCGTGGTCGACGGCACCATCACGCCGGGCACCCTCGTCGCTCTCGCCTCGCTCGTCACCCGCGTGTACCAGCCACTCACGGGGCTCACCAACGCCCGCGTCGATCTGATGACCGCGATGGTGAGCTTCGAACGGGTCTTCGAGGTGCTCGATGCCCCCGAGAACATCACCGATCGGCCCGGTGCCGTCGACCTCGTCGCGCCGAAGGGCCTGGTCGAGTTCGACCATGTGCGGTTCCGCTATCCGGCCGCCGCCGATGTGACCGTGTCGTCGCTCGAATCGCCCAACGCCGTCGGCGGTGCCGATCCCGACCGCGACGTGTTGGTCGACGTGTCGCTCACGGTGCGGCCGGGCGAGACCGTGGCCCTGGTGGGATCGTCGGGCTCGGGCAAGACCAGCCTGGCCTCGCTGATCCCGCGCTTGTACGACGTGAGCTCCGGCGCGGTGCGCATCGACGGTCGCGACGTGCGCGACCTCACGCAGGAGTCGCTCCGTGCCGCGATCGGCGTGGTGAGCCAGGATCCGCACCTGTTCCACGACACGATCGGCGCCAACCTCCGCTATGCCAAACCCGAGGCCACCGACGCCGAACTGGACGAGGCGTGTCGGGGCGCACGCATCCTCGACATGATCCGCGAGCTCCCCGACGGCTACGACACCGTGGTCGGCGAACGTGGATACCGCATGAGCGGTGGTGAGAAGCAGCGGCTGGCGATCGCTCGGCTGCTGCTCAAGAACCCGACGATCATGATCCTCGACGAAGCCACCAGCCACCTCGACAACGAGAACGAGGCGCACGTCCAGGCTGCGCTCGAGCATGCGTTGCGTGGCCGCACCGCCCTGGTGATCGCGCACCGGCTGTCCACCATCCGTGACGCCGACCGGATCGTGGTGCTCGACGACGGTCTGATCGCCGAGCAGGGCACGCACGAGGAACTGCTCGCGCTCGGTGGCCTCTATGCCAGCCAGGTCTCCGCCGGCGAGAACGCCCTGCTCGCCTGACCCCCAAACCCCCGCGATGAGAGATGAGTGGCTGTGCCGCCCCTATCTCTCATCGCGTCCGGAGCGCGCCGGGTTCCGATGAGAGGTAGGCGCTCCAGGGGCACTCATCTCTCATCGCGGGGGTTGGTTGGAGTGTTGGGGCTGGTCAGGGGGGCTGGCGGGATCGGGGCGGGCGGCATCCGCGAACGGTGTGACACCCCTTCGCCATCATGGACCGCATGGAACCCCTCGTCCTCGTCCTGGTCACCGTCGCGGCGCTCGCCGTCGGCTGGCTGCTCGCCCAGCAGGCCGCGGCGCGCCAGCGGCAGTCGGCCGACTCGTCCGCGCCCACCGCGCCACCGATCGACGTCGCCGCGATCGTCGCCGAAGCCCGGGCCGAGGCGCGCGACGAAGCTGTCCGCACCGCAGCCGAGCAGCAGGCGATGCTCCAGGCGTCGTTCAGCCAGGCGGTCGGCACCCTGCAGCAGCAGTCGTTGGCCGAGCGCGAAGCGGCGCTCGCCCAGCTCAGCCTGCTCGCCAACGAGCACCTCGCCGGTCAGGTCGCAGCCGGTCAGGCCGATCTGAGCGCCAAGAAGGACGTCATCGGTTCACAGCTCGACCAGATCAAGGGCGAGATGCGCTCCGAGCTCGGCCGCCTCGGCCAGATCGTCGCCAGCCTCAGCGAGCGCAGCGCCGAGCAGTTCGGCCAGGTCGACCAGTCGCTGCGCGCCCACGCCGAGATCGCCCAACATCTCAGCACCACCACCCAGAGCTTGCGCGAGGCGCTCGCCAACTCCAAGACCAGGGGTCAGTGGGGCGAGCGGATGGCCGAGGACGTCCTCCGCCTGGCCGGCTTCATCGAGAACATCAACTACGTGAAGCAGACGGCCGTCGAAGGCGACGCTCGGGGCATGCCCGACTTCACCTTCTTCATGCCCAAGCAGCACGTGCTGTACATGGATGTGAAGTTCCCGCTCGCCTCGTACCTCAAGTACCTCGACGCCGGCACCGATGCCGAGCGGCAGGCGCACCGCGACCAGTTCCTGCGTGATGTACGCATGCGGATCAAGGAACTGGCCAAGCGCGAGTACGCCAAGGTCAGCGAGTCGGCCACGGTCGACCAGGTGCTGCTGTTCTTGCCCAACGAGACGCTCAGCGCGTTCATCGTCGAAAACGACCCATCGATCGTCGACGATGCGATGAAGCAGGGCATCGTGCTGTGCTCACCGGTCACGCTGCTGGCGTTCCTCGGCCTCATCCGTCAGGCCTTCGACAGCTTCATGATCGAACAGACGAGCGACCAGATCCTCGGGCTGCTCGGCAAGTTCGGTGAGCAGTGGGCCAAGTACGCCGACTCGCTCGAGACGGTGAAGAAGCGTTTCGACGGTGTCCAGCGCGAGTTCGACAACCTGCTCGGCACCCGGAAACGAGCACTCGAGCGCCCGTTGCGCGAGCTGGAGAGCATCCGTCGCGAGAAGGGTCTGCCGGTGGACGGCACCCTGTTCGAGCTCCCGTCGACCGGCGAGGTGTCGAACTACGACAACGTCCGCGAACTCGGCGCCTGACCGCTGCGGGTTCCGGCGCGAAACGAACCTCTGGTCGGGCAGACTTCCGGTTCCATGAGCCAGCCATCGTTCGACTTCGAAGATCTCGTGGCCGATGACGCCGGCGAGCCCACGTACACGGTCGGGGAACTCGCCGACGCCATCAACGGAAACCTGCGCCGCGGGTTCGGCGACGGGGTCTGGGTGCGTGGAGAGATACAGGGCTGGAACGAGCGTGGCCCGCACGCGTACTTCCGATTGGTCGAGGAGGCCGACAACGGCAAGGCCGTCCTCAACGTGCAGTTCTTCGCACCCGCTCGCATGCGCCTGCGGCCGTTGCTGGCGAAGAACCGACTGCGCCTGGCCGATGGTCTGAAGGTTCGGGTGTACGGCCACCTCGACTTCTTCGCCGGTTCTGGCCAGTTGGGCCTGAAGATGAGTGGCATCGACCCCCGGTTCACGTTGGGCGACCTCGCGATGCAGCGCGACGAGGTGCTGAGGAGGCTGGTCACCAGCGGCATGTACGACGAGAACCGTCGGCGCAGGCTCGTTGCCGCGCCGTTGCGCGTCGGTGTGGTCACCAGCATCGACAGCGCCGCATGGGCCGACTTCTCGCACGAGATCGAGCGCAGTGGCCTCGGGTTCCAGCTGCGCGTGATCGATGTGCGCGTGCAGGGGGACTGGGCGGTCTCGATGATCACGGCTGCCCTCGGTTCGTTGGGCCGAGACGGCGATCTCGACGCGCTCGTGCTGATTCGAGGCGGCGGGGCGCGCAGCGAAATGGCCACCTTCGACGACGAACGGATCGCCGCTGCGATCGCCGCTGCTCCGTTGCCGGTGTTCACCGGTCTCGGTCACGAGATCGACCGGAGCATCGCCGACGAGGTCGCTCACACCGCGCTCAAGACGCCCACCGCCTGCGCCGCTGCGCTGGTCGAGCGTGTCACCGCGTTCGCCCAGCGAACCGAGACGGCGTGGGCGGCGATCGAACGGCAGGCCGCCCGGGCGGTTGGCGCGAGCGAAAGCCGGCTGCACGACGTGGCGCTGGGCATCCGTCACCTCACCATCGGTGCGATCGAACGGAGCGACGATCGGTTGCTGCAGCGCGCCCAGCGCTTGCGGATGACTGGGCATCGGGTGGCCGAGCGAGCCGAGGCGCGCCTCGCCGTCGCCGGCGCCACCGTGCGGCGCACCCCGGCCCGTCTCGACCCCGAGTTGCGCCATCTCGAGGCCGTCGCCGAACGGGTGCGTCTGCTCGACCCGGTCACCACCCTGGCCAGGGGATGGAGCATCACGCGCGCTGCAGACGGCCGCACCGTGCGATCCGCAGCAGAGTTGGCCCCAGGCGCCGAGATCATCACCACCTTCGCAGCAGGCGTGGCGCGCAGCCGCGTCGAGGAGATCGAACCATGAGCACTGAGCAACCTGCCACCCCGACCACCCCGGTGGCCACCGGATACGCAGCGGCTCTTGCTGAGCTGGAGGAGATCCTCGGCCAGCTCGAGCGAACCGATGTCGATGTCGACGTGCTGGCCGCGCAGGTGCAACGGGCAGCGCAGCTGATCACGTTCTGCCGCGACCGCATCGGCAACGCCCGGCTGCAGATCGAACACGTCGTCGCCACCCTTCCCGCCGACTGACCAGCAGCCCGTCGTACGAAGCGACCGGCACACGCGGATGACACATCGACGTGTGGCACACGCACGGCGTCGAAACGTGTGCATTCGACGTGTGCGCACAGCGCAGAGACCGGAACACGCCTAGCCTTGACTGCCGTGCAACTCTCTCCGATGCCACCTTCTCTCGCCACCGTGGCGGCTCGGGTCGATGAGCGGCTGCGTGTCCTGCTGGAGGCCGAAGAGGCCCGGTGGACGGCGTTCGATTCCGACCTCGCCGAGCCGATCAGTGAGATCGGTCGGCTGGTGCTTGCCGGCGGCAAGCGCTTGCGACCCGCGTTTGCGTACTGGGGGTTCGTCGGCGCCGGCGGCGATCCCGATGACCCCAAGGTGGTCGATGCGGGCGCGGCGTTCGAGCTGATGCACGCGTTTGCGTTGTTCCACGATGACGTGATGGACGATGCCACCAGCCGCCGCGGCGCCATCACCACCCATACCAAGTTCGCTCGCCAGCACGAAGGAGAACGCTGGGCCGGTGAGTCGCGACGGTTCGGCGACGGCGTCGCGATCCTGGTCGGCGATCTCGCCTTCGTCTATGCCGACCAACTGATGGCTGGAGCGTCTGCCCAGGCGTGGGCGGTCTGGAACGAACTGCGGGTCGAACTGAACGTCGGCCAGGTGCTCGACATCCTTGGGGGTGTGCGCAACGACCGGCGCCGCGACAAAGCAGAGCGCATCTGTCGCTACAAGAGCGGCAAGTACACCATCGAACGCCCGCTCCACCTCGGCGCCGTGATGGCGGCTCCCGATCGCCAGGCCGAACTGCTGCCGTCGCTCAGCGCCTATGGACTGCCGCTCGGCGATGCGTTCCAGATGCGCGACGACGTGATGGGCGCGTTCGGCGATCCGGAGTTGACGGGCAAGCCGGTGGGCGGCGACCTGCGTGAAGGCAAGCCGACGCCGCTGCTCGCCCGAGCGGTCGAGGCTGCGTCGGCAGCACAGCGCGCCGTCCTCGACCTGGTGGGCCGCCCCGGCCTCTCCGATGCCGACGTGGCGGCCATCCAGCAGGTGATCGTCGACACGGGTGCGCTCGCCGACCTCGAGCGCACGATCACATCGCTCACCGACGAGGCGGTCGGCGCGATCGCCTCGGCCGACATCACCGATGTCGCTCGCGATGAGCTCGTTCAACTCGCCACGTACGTGAGCTGGCGGCACTCGTGACCCGACGGCAGGCCCGCTCGACCCGCCCTCTCGACGTGGTCGTCGTGGGTGCCGGCTTGGGGGGTCTCTCGGCTGCAGCGCACCTGTCCGCCTCGGGGCACTCGGTCACCATCGTCGAGCGAGACGCGATCCCGGGAGGTAGCGCCGGGATGATCGCCGAAGCCGGCTTCCGGCTCGACAACGGGCCGACGGTGCTCACGATGCCCGGGCTGCTGGCCGACGCGTTCGAGGCGGCCGGCGCACACATGGCCGACTTCGTCACGATCGACAAGGTCGATCCGATGTACCGGGCCTGCTATGCCGACGGGAGCACCCTGTTCGTCCGGCACGGCCGCGAAGCGATGACCCAGGAGATCCGCGAGTTCTCCAATGGCAAGGAGGCAGAGGCCTTCGGGCGCTTCTGCGACTGGCTCGAGCAGTTGTACCGCGTGGAGATGGCGCACTTCATCGACGTCAACTTCAACTCCCCGCTCGACCTCGTGAAGCCGTGGCGAGCCGGGCTCGAGCTGGTGAGGCTGGGCGGATTCGGCAAGCTGGGCAAGAAGGTCGCGAGCTTCTTCGACGACGAGCGGCTGCAACGCATCTTCAGCTTCCAGTCCATGTACGCGGGGTTGGCGCCGTACGAAGCGCTGTCGCTGTACGCCGTGATCACCTACATGGACAGCGTCGAAGGCGTGTACGTCCCCAAGGGCGGGATGCACCAGATGGCTGCCGGTCTGGCGGCGGCGGTCGAGAAGGCGGGTGTGACCATTCGCTACGAATCTCCTGTCACGCGCATCCTCCGCGCCGGCGATGGGCGCGTGACGGGTGTCGAGCTCGGTGGCGGAGAGCGTGTGGCTGCAGACGCCGTCGTGTGCAACGCCGACCTGCCCGTCGCGTACCGCACGCTGCTCGGCGGTGTCGATGCGCCGCGGGTGGCGCGGCGCGGCCAGTACTCACCGAGCTGTCTGTTGTGGGTTGCCGGGGTGAAGGGTCTGCCACCGGCGGACGCAGCCCATCACAACATCCATTTCGGCAACGATTGGGACGGGTCGTTCAAGGCGCTCATCCACGACGGCGTGCGGATGCCCGATCCCTCGATCCTGGTCACCATGCACTCGCTCGACGATCCGACGCTCGCTCCCGAGGGGTGCAGCAGCATCTACGTCCTCGAACCGACGCCGAATCTCGACGGCAAGATCGACTGGGTCGCCGAGCGCGAACGGATCATGGGTTCGCTGCGCGAACGCGTGCAGCGGTTGGGGTATCCCACCGACGTCGTCGTCGAGCGCGTGTACGACCCCCTCGACTGGGAGTCGATGGGCATGGAGCGCGGCACGCCGTTCGCTCTCGCCCACACGTTCTTGCAGACCGGACCGTTCCGGCCGAACAACATCGACAAGCGGGTGCCCGGACTGGTGTTCACGGGTTCGTCGACCCTGCCTGGTGTCGGTGTGCCGATGGTGTTGGTGTCGGGCAAGCTCGCTGCGCAGCGAGTCGACGAGTACTCGCAGGAGCATCGTTGAGGGTGCGCCCGCAGTCGACGAGCGATGACGCGGCGGCGCCCGAATGGACCACGCTCGAGGCGAGCTACGAGCGCTGCAAGGAGCTCAACAAGCGCTACGGCACCACGTACTACTGGAGCACCAAGGTGTTGCCGCGGGTGAAGCAGCATCATGTGTGGGCCCTCTACGCGTTCTGTCGGTACGCCGACGACATCGTCGACGATCTGGGCCCTGCGTCGGTGGAAGCTCGGACGGCCGCCCTCAGGGACTTCGGCGATCGCTTCTTCGCCGACCTCGCCATCGGCCGATCCGACGATCCGGTACTGAAGGCGGTGGTGCACACCGTGAAGGCGTTCGACATCGACCAGGAGTGCTTTCGGCGCTTCCTGCGCTCGATGACGATGGACCTCACCGTCACCACCTACGACACCTGGGACGACCTGCTGGGATACATGGACGGCTCGGCGGCGGTGATCGGCGAGATGATGCTGCCGATCCTGGAGCCCCACCATCCGGACGCCCTTCGACACGCTCGCGATCTGGGCAACGCGTTCCAGTTGACGAACTTCCTCCGTGACATCGCAGAAGACCTCGACCGCGGCCGCCAGTACATCCCCCAGGAGGACCTTCGCCGCTTCGGTGTCGACCTGTCGCTGCGTCAGGCCACGCCGGCGTTCGTGGCACTCATGCAGTTCGAGATCGAGCGATGTCGGGTGTTGTACGCCTCGGCCGATCTGGGCACCAGCATGCTGCCGCCCCAGTCGGCCCGGTGCATCGGTGCGGCGCGCGACCTGTACAGCCGCATCCTCGTGAAGATCGAGGCGCAGGGCTACGACGTGTTCCGCTCTCGCGCTCGAGTGTCGACGGCCGAGAAGGCCGCACTCGTGGTGAAGCTCCTGGCTCCGCAACGCCGATGACAGCGCCCGGGCAGCATTCCGGTCGCGAATCGTTGCGGCATCCGACGGAATGCGCGACCAGAACCTCCACCGGGCGGTGGGCCGAGTGGGCGCCGGCTGCGATCACGATCGCGGGGATGGTGATCACACCACTCGGTCGCCCCGGCGGACCGGTGCGGCGGGCGATGAGCACGATCGTGGTGTCGGGGTTGTTCGCCACCACGAGTGCCGCTGCGGCTCGACGCTGGGGAGCCCCTCGCTCCGCGATCGCAGCGACCGGCGTCGCCGCCGTGACCGGGGTGGTGGAGCACATCGGCACCGCCACCGGAACGCCGTTCGGTGCGTATCGCTACACGGGTTCGCTGCGCCCTCAGGTCGCCGGCGTGCCTGCGATCGTGCCGCTCGCCTGGTTCGCCATGGCGGTGCCGGCTCGAGAGACGGCCCACGCCGCGCTCGGGCATCGGTCCACCCCGGCCACGCGCATCGCATGCGGCGCGGCGGCATTGACGGCATGGGACCTGTTCCTCGATCCGCAGATGGTGGGCGAGGGCTACTGGCAATGGGCGCGGGTCGGCCGCTACCGCGGCGTGCCGATGTCGAACTACGCCGGGTGGCTGGCGACGAGCGTGGTGGTGATGGCCGCCCTCGAGCTCGCGCTTCCTGCTGACCAGCCTGCCGATCGAGCCCTCGTCGCCGAGTACGGGGTGATGGCCGGTATGGAGACGCTGGGCTTCGCCGCGTTCTTCCGGGATCGGCTGGTCGCTGCAGTCGGCGGTGTGGCGATGCTTCCCATCTCGGTCGCTGCCGTTCGGCGGCTCTGGCAGTCGCGGCATTGGACAGTCCATGCGCCTCGCCGCGGTTGAGCGCCAGCCGTCGCGGGCGCAGGAGATCGCGGTCGTCGGCGGCGGCATCGGTGGTCTCGCTGTCGCCATCCGCTTGCGCGCCCGTGGACACCAGGTCACGGTGTACGAACGAAACGCCGTGCCCGGAGGCAAGCTCGCGGTGTTGGAACGAGACGGCTTCACGTTCGACATCGGCCCGTCGCTCGTCACCTTGCCGCACCTGTACGACGAGCTGTTCAAATGCGCCGGCACCGCCCTCGCCGACGAGGTGCCGTTGGTGCGGCTCGATCCGCAGTTCCGGTATCGGTGGCGGAGTGGTCGCCGAGTGGAGGTGGCCGACGACGGGTGCGACGTGGCGGGCTACCGAGAGTTCGTCGACCGCGGCCGCACGATCTGGAACGTCAGCGAGCGGACGTTCTTCGCCGGGCCGATGAGCGGACCGTGGTCGCTCGCCAAGCGGTTGCGTCGGGTGCGCGACCTCACCGACATCGATCCTCTGCGCAGCCTGCATGCGGCCGCGACCCACGTCTTCGGAGGCGACCCCGAGATGGTGCAGTGGGCCGGTCGGTACGCGACCTACAGCGGGTCGTCTCCGTTCCGGGCGCCTGCCACGCTGGGCTGCATCGCACACGTCGAGCACGAGTACGGCTGCTGGTACCCGATGGGTGGCCTCGGTGTTCTGCGCGACGGGTTCGTGCGGGTGGCCGAACGTTCGGGCGTCCGCATCGTCTGCGACGCCGAGGTGCGCACCATCACGACGGCGGGCGACCGGGTGACGGGCCTCGTGCTCGCCGATGGCACCGCCGTGGCGGCCGACATCGTGGTGGCCAACGCCGATGCCACCCACCTCTACCGAGATCTGATGCCGGATGCGCGTGCGCTCCGGAGAGCGCGCCGCGCTCCTCCGTCGACGAGTGGATTCGTGATCTGCGCCGGCGTGCGCGGCACCACGGCCGACATCGCCCATCACAACGTCTGGTTCAGCGACGACTCACGCCGCGAGTTCGACCAGATCGCCGATGGCGAGTTCCCCGACGACCCGACCATCTACGCCTGCGTCAGTTCGGTGACCGACGCGACGCAGGCGCCCGTCGGGCACGAGAACTGGTTCGTGCTGGTGAACGTCGCTGCCGGCGCATCGTTCGATCGCGAGGCGTGCACGGCGCGCGTGCTCGATCAGCTGGCGAGCCACGGTGTGGACCTGCGCGATCGTGTGCTGTTCACCGAGACGCTCACCCCCGACGATCTCGAGCGACGACATCGCTCACCGGGCGGGGCGATCTACGGCAGTTCGTCCAATGGGCGTCGTGCCGCGTTCGCCCGTCCACGCAATCGAGGCGCCCGGCGAGGCCTCTACCTCGTGGGCGGGAGCAGCCATCCTGGTGGAGGGCTTCCGCTCGTGACCATCGGCGCTCGTATCGTGGACGACATGATCGAACACGGACTCCGCTGAGGCTCGGTGACATCGATGCTCCCTTCGGCGAGATCGTTACCCCGAGAGCGCTGATGCCCATCGGATCGCTCTCGTCGAGCCTGGCGAAACGACTGCCCCGACCGACCGTCGCCACGGCGATCCGTGCGGTGCTCGCGGCAGTCGCACTCGTTCGGATCATCCGCGCCGCGCGTCGCCGACCGTCGTTGCGCACCGGCGACATGGCGGCCGCCGACGATCTGGCCGGAGCGGGCATCGCCATGCCGACGATCAGCGTGGTCGTACCGGCACGCGACGAAGCGGCCCGCATCGGGCCACTGCTCGCCGCGCTGGAGGGAGCTCCCGGCGTGACCGAAGTGGTGGTGGTCGACGACCAGAGCACCGATGGCACCGCAGCCATCGCCGTCGCTGCCGGTGCGGAGGTGGTGCCCGGCGCGGCGTTGCCGCACGGATGGGCGGGCAAGGCGTGGGCGATCCAGCAAGGAGTGCGCGCCGCGCGAGGCGAGTGGATCGTGACCCTCGACGCCGACACCCGTCCCGATCCTGCACTGCCGCGCACCTTGGTGAACCGGGCCCTTGCCGACGGCCTGCAGTTCGTGTCGATCGCCGGACGGTTCGAGTGCCCGACGCCGGGAGCTGCATGGTTGCACCCCGCGCTGCTCAGCACGCTGGTCTACCGGTTCGGCCCGCCCGGCGCGCTCGGCCGGGTGCCCGCGAACAGGCATGTCGCCAACGGCCAGTGCATGGCGTTTCCCCGGGTGCCGTTCATGCGCGCCGGCGGGATGCAGCCCGTCGCCAACCACGTCGTCGAGGACGTCGCGTTGGTCCGCCATCTGGCCGGGCGGGGCTGGCAGGTGACGATGCTTGACGGGGCCGAGCTGTTGACCACCGAGATGTATCCCGACGGTCCCAGCACGTTCCGGGGATGGGCGCGCTCGCTGGCGCTACCGGGGGTGGAGCCGTGGTACCGCCAGCTGTTCGATCTGGCCGTGGTGCTGGCTGCCCAGGCGCTGCCGTTGCCGCGGCTGCTCACCCGTCGCGGCGACATCCTCGACGTTGCGCTGCTCGCGGTGCGCATCGGCACGCTCGTCGGGACGAGGACCGCGTACGGCAGACGTGGGGCTGCCTACTGGTTGTCTCCGACCGCCGATCCGATCGCCGTCGCCGCCCTGGTGCGCGGCATCGCTCGGCCCCGCCAACCGTGGCGAGGTCGGGTCTATCCGTGAGGCGGCTGTCGGTCAGACGGGCGTTGGTGAGGTCGCGCTCCGCGGTCGGCTCGTGATCCGATCGCTGCACTCGCGAATCGCACCCCGATGAGCGTCATCAGACACCCGGTCGCGGCGGTGCGGTAGGGGCCGTCGATCACCAGTTGAGCCACGGGGAAGGCGAACACACCCACGCGTGCGCCCCAGGCGAATCCTCTGGCAGCCGCGACCGCGAGAGCCAGGGCGATGCTGATCAGTGCGGTGATGGGAGACAGAACGCATGCCGCGCCGACGAAGGTGAGCACGCTTCGTCCACCGCGGAAGCGTGCGAACACCGGCCAGGCATGGCCCGCCATCGCCGCGAACCCGCCGACGTAGCCGATCCACCACTCGTCGCTCCCGCCCGTGACGAGGAGCCCCAGTCCCGCGGCGAGGGCACCCTTGGCCACGTCGCCGACGAACACGGGCAGCGCGCCGCGCCGACCGACCTGCTCCTTCGCGTTCCAGTACCCAGGGTTGCGATCACCCACCTCGCGCAGGTCGACGCCTGCTCGCCGTGCCGCCACCCATCCTGCGATCGGGATCGAGCCGAGCAGGTAGCCGACCGCTGCAACCGCCGCCGCCGCCATGGTCACCGCCATGGTCGGGGCCGCGGGCACAGCCACGGCCGTCCCGCGATCGGCTGCTCTGCGCGAGATCGTTCCATGGCTGACATGCTGGCAGGCGTGCAGGACGAAGGTGCGGGCGTCGGGTCGTTTCATCTGGTGACCGTCGGGAACCCCGTGCGCGCCCTGGCCCAGCTCGGCACCGACCGCCGTCTGCTGCGATCCGTGCCGGGTCTGCGGTTCTGGCGCCTGCTCGGCACCGGTTCAGGCGCGAGCACCGGACCAGGTGCCGATCTCGGCCGCACGGCGATGTTCGCGATCTGGGACGACGAGGCGTCACTCGACGCATTCCACGCGCGCATGGCCCGTCGCTGGGCCGGCGCCGACGAGGCCTGGCACGTCCGGCTCCGCGCCGCGGGGGGTCACGGGTCGTGGCGCGGCGTGCAGGTGACCCAGGAGCTGCGGCCCGGCTCGACAGACGGCGGACCGGTCGCGATCATCACCCGGGCGGACGTGCACCTTCGGTCGTGGCGATCGTTCCGCGCCGCTGGCCGGCCGGTGAGCGACGAGTTGCTGCAGGCCGACGGATTGCTGGCGGTGGTGGGCATCGGTGAAGCACCGCTGGGTCGGCTGGGCACGTTCAGCCTCTGGCGCGATCTCGCGGCGGCACGCACCTACGCCACCGGCATGCCGACGCACCGCGATGTGGTTCGGCGCACGCGTCAGGAGAACTGGTACGGCGAAGAGCTCTTCGCCCGGTTCGAGCCCTACGCGTCGACCGGTTCGTGGGACGGCCGCGACCCCTTGGCTCCCTCGACCCCTCGGGGCGAGATGGGCACCAGCATTCCGTAGGGTGCTCCATTCCGGTCGTGGTGTCGCCGATGGGCGATGGCCAGCCGTTCGAACACCGGCACCGTTCGTTCGCCGAACAGCGGCAACCGTCGGTGGATGTACACATCGTGAACGAGTGCGTACGCGGCGCCGTAGGCGGTGATGCCCACACCGATCGGCACGAGCACGCCCAGACCTGCCACGTTGAACCCGATCGCGAGCCCGAGCATCACCACGCCGGCGAACACGACGGGGAACGCATCGTTGGCCTCCCAACGACGAGGGGACTCGCCAGGGCGCACGCGACGATGATGGCTGCGATGGAGCACCAACCCCACGCGGTGCATGACGCATCGATGAACGAACGCAGTGAACGGCTCCATCAGGACGAACGCGCCGAGAGCGATCATCAGTGTGCGCACTCGGCTGATGCTACCGAGACGCTGGACGAGCTGCCGTGTGGCGTCGGCCGCGACCGGTCAGGCGTCGGCGTAGGTGGCGAGCGCCTCGGCGAGTGAGGTCGTGACCACGCCCACCTCGTCGGCCACCGCAGCGAGCCAGGGCGGTCTGACCTTGGCCGCGATCGCGATCGGCTCGTCGAGGCCCGACTCGAGCGCGAGCCGCACGAACAGGGTGGCGTAGTCGGGAGGGCGAAGATCGCGGGAGAGCTCGAACAGCGCATACGGGTCGGGCGGCAGCTCGCGGGGCGGGAGCGTGACGAAGCTCTGCGAGGTGGGCCCGATGGCACCACCGCCGAGCCCCGGTCCATCGCACAGGATCGCTCCGCGCACGTCAGCTGCTCGGGCGCCTGCGAGCAGGAGCGCGACGTAGGCCCCGAGTCCGCGACCGACGACCGTGGCCTGCCCGAGCTCGGCCAGGGCAGCGTCGGCGTCGGCGAGGAGGATCTCGGCGCTGTAGCCGCCGCCGGCCGGCACCGTCGACCGACCGTGGCCGGTGAAATCGAGCGCCCGGACCGGGCCGGTCCACCGATCGGCCCACGCGGGGACCGTCGTCGGGGACTGCTCGCCCAGGCCATGCAGGAGCAGCAGTGCATGCCCGTGTCCGTCTCGCCCGTCGCGCAGGTGGTGCAGCGCGAGTTCGATGTGATTGTGGGTGAGCATCGTGATGTCGCTCATCGGGCCGCCGCCTGCTCGGTGCGGGCGCCCTGCGAATCGCCGAGGAACTCGAGCACCATGTCTGCCACCAGATCGGGCTGCTCGATGTGGACGAAGTGACCCACGTCGTCGAGCACCTCGCACCGCCCGCCCATCGGGAGCCACGGATACACGTGATGCGGCAGCGTGCCCCAGCCCATCTCCTCCTGCTCGCGGCCCAGGATGCCGAGGAACGGCATCGACAACCCAGGCAGGCGCGTGATGGTCCACTCCGGCCGCCAGGGGCCGAATCCGCCGAAGCGCATCGACGGATCGATCTTCCAACGCCATCCGTCGGCGCTCTCGAACGCACCGACCGTGACGAGGTGGCGGAGCCATTCGAACGGCAGCCGCGGGTTCATCCGCCCGCGGCGGTGGGCGAGCTCGTCGAGCGTTCCGGGTTTGCGCTGTGAGGTTGCGGTGGAGCGACGGTGGTCGAGCCAGCCGACGATCTCGCTCGCCGCCATCCGAGTGTGTTCGTGCTCGCTCACGTCGGGGATGCGCCGCTTGTACGGGATGCCGTCGAGGTTCACGAGGTGCGAGAAGCGGAACGGCTGGGCGTCGGCCAATTGGATCATGAGCGAACCGCCCTTGGAGTGGCCGATCACCGGAGCTGGATGCTGGGTGACGGCGTCCATCACCGCCATCGCATCGCGCAGGTCGCCGTCCCAGGAGTACAGAGCCGCGTGTTCGCTGTCGCCGTGGCCGCGCTGGTCCCACGCCACCACCCGCCAGCCCGCAGCGGCCAACTTCGGCGCGAAGACGTCGTA
Organism: Actinomycetes bacterium; assembly: GCA_031400715.1. Taxonomy (GTDB): domain Bacteria; phylum Actinomycetota; class Acidimicrobiia; order Acidimicrobiales; family Ilumatobacteraceae; genus VFMC01. The sequence goes on from JANNQK010000130.1 coordinate 18,392, forward strand.
CGTGCGGGCGAAGTCGAACCCCCCGTGCACCAAGAACAGCGGATCGTTGCGTTCGTCGCCCCACTCGTGCACCGCCAAGCCCACCCCGCCGGCATCGAGCCGATACTCGCGGTCGGGGGAGACGGCCCCCGGGAAGTGAGCGGGCGCGATCTGACCGGTCATGTGAGGACCTGTCATGTGAGGACCTGTCATGTGAGGAACGACAGCTGGGTGGCGGACATCGGCGCGTTCATCGGGGCGAGGTTACGGCGGTCCGGCCGCTGTCCACTCATGGCGATTGGCAAGTAGCCTCCGCCGCCATGGATCGTCGGGGCCTCGTGACCTTCGCTGCTGGGTTGGTGTTCGCCACCGTGGCTGTCGCGTCCTGTGGCGACGGCGAGCAGGGGGCTGCCACGCTTCCACCGATCGAGAGCACCACCACCACCACCATCCCGGTCACCACCACCACTGAGTACATCCCGATCGTGCACGAGATCCAGTCCGGTGACCTGCTGGCCAACATCGCGGTCCAGTACGGGGTCGACTACGACGAGTTGATCAGCTTGAACGGCATCATCGATCCCGATCACATCGAGGTGGGTGACGAGTTGCAGATCCCGCCGCCCACCACCACGACGACGTCGACCACCACCACGTCCACCACCCTGCTGGTCACCACCACCCTCGCTCCCTGATGGCCCGTGGGCGGCAGGCCCCGGGCGTAGGCTTTCGGTCATGAGCTTCTGGCCCACCACCGAACACTGGAGCGTCGCAATCCCCCGCGAGTCAGACCACTACCGGATGCCGGTCCTGGCCGAGACGGGCTTCGTGGCGTCGTCGCCGCTGCCGTTCGAGATCTCGCCGGACGAGTGGGAGCAACTCGAGTACATGGACTGGAAGAGCGGGGGCGACACCAACTTCGCGCCGCTCGCGTCTGCCGATGGCCAACTCGATTGTCGCGGCTTCTGGGACAAGGGCAAGTGCGACAAGGATGCCCTGTGGACCCCGAACGCCGATCGCGCGCCCACCCTGCGCGACTACGTCGCATCGGTCGGTGCGAACTTCGGTCGGGTGAGGATCATCAAGCTCGCACCACAGGACCACGAGACCGCGCTGCGCTCGATCCACCGCGACGACAACAACCGGTTCAACCCCGACGGCACGGGTTGGGTGGTGCGCAACTGGGTCGAGCTCTCCGACGACCCCGACAGCTACATGCTGTTGATGGACTCGCTCCCCGACGGCACGCCCGACCCGGCAACCGAGATGCGCGTGCCCCTGGCGCAGTGGTCGCGGTTCACGGTCGACACGCAACGGCTGTGGCACGTGGTGGTGCACAACCATCAGCACCCGCGCTATGCGTTGATCACCAGCTTCGAGAGCGGTCCGGTGCTCGAGCACTGGATCGACAGTCAGCTGCCCGTCAAGGTCTGACAGTCGCGAGCCTGCGATAGATCGCCTCGAACGATCGGGCGGTGTGGTCCGCATCGTGGATCAGCGCCCATCGCTGTGCACGTTCGGCCAGCGCCGTTCTCGTCGGTTCGTCGCCCATCAGCTCGACGATCGCCGTCGCAAGCGCGGATGCCACTCTGTCGACAGCCCGATCGACAGCCCGATCGACCGCGACGGCAGCGGGCATCGCGAGCCCGGCCAGATCGGCAACGTGACCGACGTTCGTCCCCACGGTCGGCACCCCGCACATGGCTGCTTCCAGGACGGCAACGGGCCCCGCCTCGTGTCGTGACGACACCACGTGCATCCCGGCGCCTCGCACGAGGGCTGGAAGGTGCTCGTGCGGCACGAGCCCGTGCAGGCGAACATGGGCGTCGAGACCGAGCCGGTCGATCACACGGGAGTGTTCGCCGCCGAGGGTGTCCACTCCCAGCAGGTCGAGATGCAACCGAGGTTCGTCCCGCCGTGCGATGTCGATCGCGCGGAGCAACATCGACTGGTCCTTCACCCGGTTCAGGCTGCCGATGTGGACCAGCCGATGCGGATCGACGCTGATCGACGGTTCGAGGGTCGTCGACCACCGCCGACGGTCGGCACCGAGGGGGACCACGTCGTCGACCCGACCCCCGGACGAGACGACGTGATCGCGCATCCACTCCGTCGCCACGGTGACGGCGGTGGCGAGTCGGAACGACGTGAGCGCCGTCGCTCGCGTGCCCCGAGCACCGCCACCCCCGTACCCGATGTCGGGCAGCCACGCCAGCTCGCCTCCGGCCGCACTCAGCACCGACGGCAACCGATGGCGTCGCGCGGCAAGGGTCGCGGCGAGGCCGGGCAGCGTCGCCCACCAGCCGTGGACGATGTCGGGCCGCGCCGAACGGGGGCTGGATCCGACCAGTGCCGAGACGTCCCGAACGACCCTGACGATGTCGGACTTGGCGTGGCGCCCGACGGGGACGTTCACCACCTCGGCCCCGAACAGCGACCACGAGCCGGGCTGCGGGTCGTGGCCGATGGCGATGACGCGCACCTGGTGATCGGCGCTCAGCCGTTCGATCAGGTCGACGAGGAACGGGATGACGCGCGACCCACCCGGCGGGTCGACTCCTCCGGGTACCACGAGCACGATCCGCACAGCGCACAGTCTCGCCCAACATCGTCCATCTGGCCGCCGGTCTTCGCAATGACCGGTCATGAGCACCGGCGGTCGCGGCATCGCTACGATCCGGCGATCGTCACCGAGCAGCGCACCCATCAACGATCGTTCGTCGATCATGTGGTCGATCGACTCCGTGGCGGATCGAGCCCGATGCCGGCGCTCGCAGTGAGCGAGCTGCAGCTCGCCGGCCTCGCCACGGGCCTCACCGCGCTGGCAGCGCATCTCACGCAGGATGGGGCATCAGCGGGCGTGACCGACCCCTCGGTCGTCGCCTGGCTCGTCGACCAACGCAGGGAGGTTGCCGCGCGGGTCGCCCGGTTCGGCGAGCTGGTACCGCAGTTGCGCGGCGCGCTCGCTGCCGCTGGCGTGCCCGCGGTGCCGGTGAAGGGCGCTGAGCTCGCGGCGTCGGCGACGCCGGTGTGGAGCCTTCCCTCGGCGCGTCCGATGGCCGATGTCGATCTCGTCGTTCCACGCCGCTATCGCGCCCAGGCCGCCGCAACGATGGTGACCAACGGCTTCCGAGCTGCCGGCAGCACGTCGTTCGAGGACGTGTTCCTGGCGTGGGGTGACGGCAGCGTCGGTCGCACCGATGGCGAGTCCGCCCTGCACAACGGTCGGGTGGAGCTGCACCCCGATTGGATCGAGTTCCTGCACGGCTACGTCGCTCGCGGCTTCGACGTCGAGATGCACGCTGTTGCCGATCCCGAGCTGGAGGGTGGATTCCGCCTGGACCATGCGGCGCTCACGGCTCACGTCGTCGGGCATCTCAGTTCAACGGTGGTTCGCGCCGAGGTCCGCGCCGTCAATGTGGTCGACGTGTGGTGGTGCCATCAGGCGGGCGTCGACTGGGATCGGGTGGCGATGTACATGCGCGACGTCGATCCCCGCCTCTCTGCCCCAGGTCTCTGGCTCGCGTACGCGGTGGTGCCCGGTGTGGTGCCCGTACGCCTGCTCGCCCGCGAGTTCGACCGACTGCCCAGGGCGGCCCGACAGCAGCTCGATGGGATCGCGCCCGAGGAGGTGTTCCGCGACCCGGCGACGCGCACGTCGGCACGCTGGCGTCTTGCCTTCGCCTCTGGTCGCGAGCGGGGCGCGGTCGTCGATCAGATGGCGTTCCCGTCCGGCGTCCGGACGGTGCGGTCGCTCGCAACTCGAGCGACCCAGCTCCGCGTGCGCGAGCACGCATGACCGACGAGTCCCTGATCCGGGTGGTCATGGTGGTGCCCCCAGCTGCGACCGCCGATCACGATCAGGTGCTCGACCGATCGCCGACGCTCACCCGCACCCTTCATGAACTGAACGCCGATGGACGGGCGACCGTGTCCGCGTGTTGCGCGACGGCGAACGCGCCTTCCACGCTGCATCGAGACGGTGTCCGGTACGACTTCCTCCGTCCGGAGCACCTCGCAGCGGCCGTCGCGGCGCAGCACCCGCAGGTGGTGCACGTGCACGGAACCGGGTTCGTGACCATGCTGCGCAGGATCGATTCGGCCGTTCCTCCGTCGACGGCGATCGTGGTGCAGCACCATGGTGAGCCACCTGGTCCCTGGCGGAATCGGATCGGCCACCGGTCGTTGCGCGGCCGTGTGAACGGATGGCTGTTCACCGGAGGCGCTCACGGTCAAGCCGACCCCTTCCGCAGTGCCGGCATCATCCGCCGCCGTGACCGCGTGTTCGACGTGCTCGAGGCGGCGAGCCTGCTCGCCCCCGCCGCCGACGGCAACGGCGCCAGGATGCTCGCCGGGGCTCCCGCCGTGCTCTGGGTGGGTCGGTTGATCGAATCGAAGGATCCGGTGACCGCGATTCGTGCCTTCGGGCTCGCGGCCGCCCGTCTGCCCGATGCTCATCTACATCTGCTCGCGACCGACCGCGACCTCGAGGCCGAGGTGCGGACGTCGATCGCTCGGTTGGGTGAAGCCGCCCGACGGGTGCATCTGCACGACCCGGTCGGGCCTGAGGCGATGCCAGGTTGGTACGCCCGCGCCGACGTGTTGTTGTCGACCAGCCGTCGTGAGGGTTCGAACTACTCCCTGATCGAGGCCATGACCGAGGGGGTTCCCCCGGTGGTCACCGGGTTGCCGTCGCATCGTGCGATCGTCGGTCCGCTGCCCACCTTCGCCGTCGGCGATGCCGGAGGCGCCGCTGACCTGCTGGTCCGCGCTGCGGCGACCGATCGGTCCGACGTTCTGGCCTGGGCCGCGCACCATCTCTCGTGGGAGGCGGTGACCGGGCAGCTCCTCGCCGCGTACCGGGAGGTACTACGACCTCTTGGGTGCTGACAATTGCGGCCGGTTGAGCGAGACTTGCGAATCGCTGGCCATCCCGTCCTCCTTGCGCACTCCTACTTCCTGAAGCTCGATCCGAAGCAGCATGCGAAGATGCGCCCGTACCCGCCGTTGAACACGTTGCATGCTGCGGCGGTGTTGCGCAACGACGGTCTCGACGTCGCCGTCTTCGACTCGATGCTGGCCGAGGACGAGTCGGAGTTCGCTGCCAGCTTGGCCGAGCACCGGCCGACGGTGGTGGTCCTGTACGAGGACAACTTCAACTTCTTGTCGAAGATGTGCCTCACGCGCATGCGCGAGGCAGCGCTCACCATGGTGGGCATGGCGCTCGGAGCCGGCTGCAAGGTCGCCGTCAGCGGGGCCGACGTCACCGACCATCCCGAGGTGTACCTCGCTGCCGGCGCCCACGCGTGCATGGTGGGCGAGGGCGAGCACACGATGCGCGAGGTGGTGGCGCGGTGGCTCGGCCCCGACCCCGACTCGAGCCTCGACGATGTTGAGGGCTTGGCGATCCTGGTGGGCGACCAGGTCGCGCGCACGCCGAAGCGCTCGATCGAGCGCCACCCCGATGTGTTCGGTGCGCCGGCCCGCGACCTGGTCGACATCGAGGCCTACCGCCAGGCGTGGACCGAGGCCCACGGCAGGTTCTCGCTCAACGTGGTGTCGACTCGCGGTTGCCCGTACCACTGCAACTGGTGCGCCAAGCCCATCTGGGGGCAGCGCTACTCGATGCGGTCGGCGGCCGAGGTGGCCGACGAGTTCGTCATGCTGCACCGCGACCACCGACCCGACCACGTGTGGTTCGCCGACGACATCTTCGGCCTCCGCAGCGACTGGCTGGCGGAGTTCGCTCGCCTCGTCGACGAGGCCGACGTGCGCCTGCCCTTCACGATGCAGTCACGCTGCGACCTCATGAACGAGCAGGCCGTGGCCGCATTGGCGCTCGCCGGGTGCCACGAGGTGTGGCTCGGTGCTGAGAGCGGAAGTCAGCGCGTCCTCGATGCGATGGACAAAGAGATCACGATCCAGCAGATCCGAGGCGCTCGTGAGCGCCTCGGGGCCAACGGCATCCGCGCCTGCTTCTTCATCCAGTTCGGCTATCCGGGCGAGACCTGGACCGACATCGAAAAGACCATCGAGCTGGTCGGCGAGTTGCTGCCCGACGACATCGGGGTCAGCGTCAGCTACCCGCTGCCCGGCACCCGCTTCCACGAGATGGTTCGGCTCGATCTCGATGAGCAGGCGAACTGGGAGAGCTCGGGCGATCTGGCGATGATGTTCGAGGGCACCTACCCGACCGACATCTACCGGGAGTTGCACCTGAACCTGCACGACGACCTCGATCTGCGCCGCCGCGAAGCGGGGATGTCGCGCTGTCGGCACACCATGATCGACGACGTCGAGCTGGACGAACAGCGGGTCAGAGTGGAGCAGCGATGGGAGACGCTCCGTCAGCGTGAACGGGCGGCACGGAACCCGAACCCGACGCGGTTGCGGATCCCCGTGTCGGTGCTCCAGCACTCCTGATCCGTCACGCCCACACGATCCACGTCCACACGATCCACGCCCGACGCCACCGTCGGGTGCAGGTCACGCATTGCGGTGGGCGATCGCGAGGTCGGCGACTCGGCGCATGATCGTGGCCAGCTGGTAGTCCTTCGGCGTGAACACCGCGGCGACGCCGGCGTCGAGGAGCCACTGCCTGTCGGCCTCGGGGATGATGCCACCGACCACGACCGGCATGTCGAGACCCTCGGCCGACATGAGTCGCAAGATGTCGGGCACGAGCGACAGGTGCGAACCACTCAGGATCGACACCCCGATCACGTCCGGATCCTCGTCGCGAGCCGAGGCCACGATCTGCTCCGGGGTCGATCGGATACCCGCGTAGACGACCTCCATCCCCGAATCGCGAGCTGCCACCGCGATCTGTTCGGCCCCGTTGGAGTGGCCGTCGAGGCCGGGTTTGGCCACCAGGAACTTCGGCGGACCGCCCGCGATCGCCTTCACGTAGGCCGCCACCTCGGCCAACTCGCCGACCCGCTTTCCGACCGCCGCAGACACGCCGGTCGGGGCACGGAACTCACCGAACACCTCGCGCAGGGTCGACGACCATTCGCCGGTGGTGCCGCCAGCCTTGGCGAGGGCGATCGAAGGCTCCATGATGTTGGTGCCGTCGTGCGCGGCGCGACGCAGCTCGACGAGTGCGGCATCGACGGCGGCCCCGTCGCGGGCGGCGCGCCAGGCAGCGACGTCATCGGTCAACTCGGCCTCGACGGCCGGGTCGACGGTGAGGATGTTGTCGCTGCCCCCGAGCGGTGAATCGGTGGTCTCCGTATAGGCGTTCACGCCGACCACCACCTGATCGCCTGCCTCGATGCGGCGCGTCCGTTCCGCCATCGATCGGACGAGCCGACCCTTCAGCTCGTCGACCGCCTCGAAGGCCCCACCGCGCTCGAGGACGTCCTGGAGTTCGGTCCATGCGGCGTCGCACAGCTCGGCGGTCTTCGCCTCGACGACGGTGGAGCCGTCGAAGATGTCGTCGTACTCCAGCAGGTCGGACTCGAAGGCGAGCACCTGTTGCATCCGCAACGACCACTGCTGGTCCCACGGGCGCGGCAGGCCGAGCGCCTCGTTCCACGCCGGCAGCTGCACGCTGCGCGCGCGTGCCTTCTTCGAGAGCGTCACCGCCAGCATCTCCAACACGATGCGCTGAACGTTGTTCTCGGGTTGCGCTTCGGTGAGCCCCAGGCTGTTCACCTGCACCCCGTAGCGGAAGCGACGCGCCTTGGCGTCGGTCACGCCGTAGCGCTCGAGACCGATGCGGTCCCACAGCTCGGTGAACGCCCGCAGCTTGCACACCTCTTCGACGAAGCGGATGCCTGCATTCACGAAGAACGAGATCGAACCGAACACCTGCGTGAACTGTTCGGGTTCCACCTGCCCGCTGTCGCGCACGGCGTCGAGCACGTCGATCGCCGTCGCGAGCGAGAACGCGATCTCCTGCACGGGGGTGGCTCCCGCCTCCTGGAGGTGGTACGAGCACACGTTCATCGGGTTCCACTTCGGCGCATGGTGCGTGCACCACGCCACCATGTCGACGATCAGGCGCTTCGATGGTGCCGGAGGGAAGATGTACGTGCCGCGCGACAGGTACTCCTTCACGATGTCGTTCTGGGTGGTGCCGCGCAACGCACTGGGAGGGGTGCCCTGTTCCTCGGCGTTGGCGACGTAGAGCGCGAGCAGCCATGCCGCGGTCGCATTGATCGTCATCGACGTGTTCATCGTGCCGGGAGGGATGCCGTCGAGCAG
>JANNQK010000131.1:0-13113 GCA_031400715.1 Actinomycetes bacterium
GACCGACGCTCGCAGCTCGTGTGATGGGGCCGCACCTCACCTCGTTCGCGGCCTCGACCCCGACGTCGAGTGACGTGCTCGCCGATCCAGCCCTCCTCAGCGCGCTGATCGATCGGATCGAGCGGCTGAGCAACGAACCCCATCACCAGGAGATCCGATGACCTCACTCGATGTCCCAGCCGCGTCTCGGCTGGCGAACCTCGTGCTCGACGAGGTGGAGCGAGCCGTGGTCGGCAAGCGCGAAGCCCTCACGCTGGTGCTGAGCGGCATGCTCGCCGGAGGTCATGTGCTGATCGAGGACCTGCCCGGGTTGGGTAAGACGCTGGCCGCCCGGTCGTTCGCGACGACGCTCGGGCTCACGTTCACCAGGGCACAGTTCACCCCCGATCTGCTCCCGGCCGATCTCACCGGCTCGTTCGTGTACGACCAGCGCACCGCCGAGTTCGTGTTCCGCCAAGGGCCGTTGTTCACCGGGCTCCTGCTCGCCGACGAGATCAACCGCACCCCGCCAAAGACCCAGGCGGCCTTGCTCGAAGCGATGCAGGAACGCCAGATCACGGTGGAGGGCCAGACGTTCGTGCTCGACGCACCGTTTCACGTGCTCGCCACGGCCAACCCCGTCGAGTACGAGGGCACCTATCCGCTGCCCGAGGCGCAGCTCGACCGGTTCCTGCTGCGCATCAGCTTCGGATATCCGACGCACGACGAGGAATGGGAGGTGCTGCGCAGGCGGATCGATCGAGGCCGCGAAGAGCAGACGCTCGCGGTGGTGACCGATGCGGCACGTGTGCTGGAGATGCAAGCCGCAGTCGAGACGGTCACGGTCGACGAGTCGATCAGTCGATACTGCGTCGATCTCGTCAATGCCACGCGGCGGCACCCGCACGTGCTGATGGGGGCGTCGCCACGCGGGTCGCTGGCGTTGATGCTGGTCGCGCGAGCACTCGCAGTTGTGCGCGGCCGTGATTTCGTGGTGCCCGAAGATGTGAAGGCCGTCGCTGTTGCCGTGCTGGTTCATCGCATCACGGTGAAGCCCGAGCTGTGGATGACCGCTGCATCTGCTGTATCAGTGGTTCACGACGTGCTCGGTCAGGTGCCTGCCCCGGCGGCACGCGAGGTCACCCGGCCCACATGATCGCTCCGGGCTGGCAGCCCACCGCGGCTCAGGTTCGCGCCGGATCGAGCGGTGCCATCCTGGCGATCGTCGGCGCGCTCGTCCGCCGCCCGGACGCGGTGGTGCTCGCCGTACCGCTGCTGGTGGTCGCCTGTTGGGGAGCGCTCCGCCGACCCCGTTGCGAACCAGTGGTCTCCGAGACGATCGACCACGCGACCGTGCGCGAAGGGGAGGCGACGACGTGGCGGATCGAGGTGAACCGTGGCACCGCGACCCAGGAACCGGTCGGGTCGCGTGGCGACAAGGACCGCGACGCCGACCCCGATGTCGGCCCCGGTGATGACGGCGGCATCGACTCGGTCGGTGCCGTGCTGTGGGCGCCTCCGTATGCCGAGCTCGACCCGCCGTGGGGCGAGATGGTGGCGACGATGACGGCGGCCGGCGCATCCGGCGGTCGGGAGACGGCTCGATTCGCGATCGGCCTCCGCAGCACGAGGTGGGGACGCCGCTTCGTCGGGCCCGCCCGGGTGGTGGCGTCGAGCCCATGGGCGGCGTTCCGCTGGACGAGTGGCCCCACCAGCTCCCGGCTCGTCACCACCGTGCCTCTGCCTGCGGTGTTCGACGCCGCGGCGCCGGCCACACATGCCGTGGGATTGGTGGGCCTCGACCGATCGGTGCGCCCGGGCGACGGCAGCGAGTTCGCCGGCATCCGCGCCTTTCAGGCCGGCGATCGATTGCGGCGCATCCATTGGTCTCGCTCGTTGCGAACCGGGTCTCTGCACGTGACCTCCACGTGGGCCGACCACGACCGGCACGTGGTGCTGGTGGTCGACGCGTTCAACGACGTCGGCGACAGCGATGGCATCGACGGCCGTGCGTCGAGCCTCGACACCACCGTGCGTGCCGCAGGTGCACTCGCCGAACACCATCTGCGTCGCGGCGATCGTGTCGCGCTCGTGGTGCTCGGCGCCCGCGGTCCGACGCGCGTGCCGGCGGCCAGCGGCTCGCGGCATCTGCGGCGGGTGCTCGACGTGCTGGCGTCGATCGAGCCCGCGACCGCAGTTCGCGACGACACGCACCTCCGACTCGGGCTCACGGGCGGATCGCTGGTGATGATGCTGTCGCCGATGGTGTCGGAGGTGCCGCTGCAGCGAGCGATCTCGCTCGCCGGACGTGGGATCGCAGTGGTGGTGGTGGACACGTTGCCAGAGGGGGTCACCGACCACGACGCCGACGATCCTTTCCGGGCTCTCGCGTGGAGAATCCGGCTGCTCGAGCGTGCCCGCGAACTGCGCGCTGTTCGCTCCGCCGGCGTGCCCGTCGTGGAGTGGCGCGGGCCAGGCAGCCTCGACCACGTGTTGCGCGATCTGGCCCGCCGTCGTTCGACTCCCAGGGTGACGAGGCGATGAACCAGCGAAGGACGATCACCGTCGGCGGGGCCTCACGAGATGGACTCTCCAGCCTCGGCGTGTTGGCGACGTTGCGACGCCTGAGCATGCATCAGTGGTTGCTGCGCGTGCTGGTGGTGGTGGGACCGCTGCTCACGCTGGGCGCCACCATGGCTGCCCGTGGGGCCTTCCAGCCGATCGCTCTGATCGTGATCGGAACGATGGCCGTGGGGTGCGCGCTCGCGCCCGACTCGCACCTCGGTCTGCTCGTGGTGTTGTTGGCGTCGTTGAACTGGCTGCAGACGGTGAACGACGAGACCACACCGTGGTTGTTGCCGGCGACGGGTGGGCTGTTGGTGTTTCATACAGCGATGGCCGCGGCGACCATTGCTCCGCCCGCAGCCTCATGGCCGCACGACCTGGTGTTCCGGTGGGCTCGGCGTGTCGGGGCGGTGATGGTGGCAACCATGGTTGCGTGGCTGGTGGCTCTCGGTCTGGCCGAAGTGTCCCTCGATGGTCACGCCCTCGTGTTGATCATCGCCCTGCTATCGGTGGCCGGCCTGATCTGGTGGGCGAGATCGCGAAGCCTCGGGTAACGAGACGATGGCCGTTCGCCGGACGGAAGGTGAACACTCGGGCCCCGCCCTGTCGGCGTGGTGGCGAGGTCCGTAGCGTCGCCGGTCATGGAGGGCAGCGCGGCCGAGTCCCGGCGGGGGAGCGGGCCGATGATGGCGATCACCACAACGCTGGTCTTCGCGGCCGTGCTCGCGTACTGCGGCCGGGTTCCTCCGCCCACGCTCGGTGCGCCGGCGCCTGACGCGGCAGCCGTCGCCGGCGAGGTCACGGCACCGGCGGGGGTCGACGCCGTGCCGGCGTCGCCGGTGATCGATGCGCCGGTGATCGATGCGCCGGTGGCGACGACGACGGAACAGGCCGTCGGCTCTCCCGTGGCCGGGCCATCGCAGGCCGCCCAGGTCGGTGTCGCGGTCCCAGCTGCGCCCGGACCGATCTCGCAGCCGAGTCGTCCGAACGGCACCTCCAACGGATCCGGTGCGCCCGCTCTGCCCGCGTCCCCCACCGCAACCGACTCGGGTTCTGCTCCCGACGACGGGTCGGCGCCGGTGTCGTCGACTGCTCCGGTGACCTCCACGACCACCGTGGACGCGGCGGGACCGATCGCACCTGGTGCGACTGCGGCTGCAGCCGGCACGACCTCGTCGACGTCGACCGCGGCTCCTGCGACGACGTCCACGACGGCGAAGCCGACGACCATCGTGCAAGTGACGACCACGACCGCTCCGACCACCACCTCGACCACCACCACCGCTCCGACCACGACCACGCCTGCTCCGTCCGCCACCACGACGACCACGACGACCACGACGACCACGACCGGGCCGCCCGCCGACCCGGGAGTCGCGCTGGCGATCGACTTCCAACGAGGCACCGACGCAGCGAGCGTGGGTCTCGTGGCGATGTCACCCGGGCCGCACGGCGCGACGACCGATCTGACGATCTCCGGTGGCGTGGCTCGGGCACAGGAACTCGGCGTCGAGGTGTACGCACGCACCCCGGATCTCGGATCGCCCGATCACTGGGTGGAAGCAGACCTGACCATCGGCGCGGACATCACCGGCAACTACACCGGGGTGATGACACGAGTGGCCGAGTCGAACACCGGCTACAGCTGGCACAAGTTCGAGACCTGGGGCACATGGAACGGGCTTCGCCTGCTCACCCTGGTCGACAGCAGGATCGATGAGGAGCAGTACTTCCCGTACCAGCTCCGGGCCAACACCACCTACCGGTTGCGGCTCGAGGCGCGCGGTACGACGCTCGTCGGTTTCGTCGACGGGGTCGAACTGTTCCGCGTGACCCGCACGGCGGGTGCCGGGAACCGGTCGGCAGGTATCAACATGACCGCGTCGGGCAACGCCTCCAACACCATGCTCGACAACCTGGCGGCCGGCGCGTTCTGATCACGTCGGCGGCCGCGTACGTCGCTCGGTCAGTGAGGGTGATCGTGACCTTCGTGGTCGTCGTGATCTTCGTCGTTCTCGATGGCATCGAGGAATGCCTCGACATCGTCGTCCTCGCCGCCGACGAGCCAGATCACCAGCTCGTCGTCGTCGTCGCTCCACGGGAGCATGCCTTCGACGCTGTAGCGATCGACGGTGATGTCCTCGTTGTCGTCCTCCACCGGTGCGATCACCGCCAACTCGACTTCGGCGTCAGGCGGCTGGTCGCGCAGCATGTCCATCAGTTCGGAGACTCGCATCGGAGACCTTTCGTGTTCGGAGGTCGGCCATCGACCTCGATCTGGCGGGTGTGACTGCTCACTCCTCGAGCCACGACGGTGCCTTGTCGAGGAGATAGAGGCTCACGTCGCGGCACCGAACGAGGGTGTCGCAGAACGCCTCCTCGTTGGCGGTGTAGACATCGGAGAGCTCGACCGTGAGACGAGCGACGAGCGACAGACTGCGTTCGGGCGCGTCGGTCACACTGGCGAACGAGTCGATCGCCGACACCTCGATGGGCAGGTCGACGCCGCCGACGCCGGCGATGGCGGTGGCGAGCACCAACAGGTCGGGCGGCTGGGGGAGCGGAGGCAGGGTCCAGGTGAACAGCAACGGGAACGCGAAACCGGTGGGAGGGTCGTCGTCGGGGTCGTCCATCTTGATGACCTCGTCTTCGAAACCGAGCAGGGCTCGCGGGTCGACCTCGAGCGAGAGGTGCAGGTCGATGGGGCCGTTGCACGCCTCTTCGGGGTGCAGGTCGACCTCCCACAACTGGCGCAGTGAGTAGGTCTCGACGAAGTGTCGCTCGTCGTGAACGTGAAAACCGTGGTCGATCGCGTGGCTCTTCAGATCCGCCACGAATCCGGCGACGTCGATGACGGCCAACGCTGGTCCTTTCTTGGGGACACCCCCGTTCGTCTGCTGACACTACCGTGCGTCCGTGCTGCGCGATCGGATGGGACTGCTCGTCGAGGCGGCCGAGGCGGTGACCCGGGCGATGGCGGGTGTGCGCGACTTCGGACCGTCAGGGTTGCGGCGGGGGCAGTACGCGCTCGACCTCCGTGCTGACGAAGCTGCGTTGGCCGTGCTTCGTGCGGCGGGTGTCGGCGTGCTGTCGGAAGAGAGCGGAATCGAGCGGCCCGATGCCGACGAGATCGTGATCGTCGACCCGGTCGACGGGTCGACGAACGCCAGTCGAGGCATCCCGTGGTACGCCACCTCGCTCTGCCTGGTCGACGCAGACGGGCCGGCGTCGGCACTCGTCCTGAACCTCGCCAGCGGGGTCAGGTACTGGGCCGAACGCGGTGGGGGAGCCTTCTGTGACGGCACCCCGATCAGGGCGAGCGGTCTGACGGTGATGGGCGACGCGATCGTGGGGATGAACGGCATCCCGCCTCGACACCTCGGGTACGCACAGTCGCGCGTGTTGGGCGCGGTCGCACTCGATCTCTGCCAGGTGGCGGCGGGGGTGCTCGACGGCTACATCGACTGCATCGACGAAGCGCACGGATCGTGGGACCACGCGGCCGGCTCGCTCATCTGCCGCGAGGCAGGGGCGGTGGTGACCGATGCATGGGACCGCGATCTGTTCGTGGTCGACCACGCAGCCCGGCGAACCCCGGTCGCCGGCGCAACACCCGAACTGCACGCCTCCCTGCTCCACGCCCGCAGAACCATGCGCGATGAGAGATGAGTGGGCGTGGCGCACCGATCTCTCATCGCCACCGGCCCCGCCGAAGCGTCGATGAAAGATGGGTACGCCAGGGGCACTCATCTCTCATCGCGGGGTTCGGGTTCGACGCCCTGGGGCGAACAGCGGGCGCCGGGTAGCATCAGCGTCTGGTGTGCCGGGGCGCATAGCTCAGTTGGTTAGAGCGCTTCCCTTACAAGGAAGATGTCGGGGGTTCGAGTCCCTCTGCGCCCACTCGTCGTTGTCGATTTCACAAGGTTCTAGCGGTAGCGGGCGTGAGATGCCGGTTGGCTCGGCTGTGTCATGCTTGCCGGCATGATCAAGACCCTTGTGCAGCCGCGCCAACTCTCCGCGAGGCATTGATGGGTTGGCCGAGTTCGACGCCGATCGCCGACGAGGTGGTCAACCTAGGCGACGGAAGGGTGGTCTCGTATGCCGAGTGGGGTCAGCCCGATGGTTGCCCCGTCGTGTTTGTGAATGGTTGTCCTGGCTCGCGGTTGATGTGCCCTGACGTGGAGGAGACCGTGGCGGCAGGGGTGCGTCTGTTCACGATCGATCGGCCTGGGTATGGATGGTCGAGCCCATTGCCGGGGAGGAGGGTCGTCGATTGGGTCGCTGACTTCGTCGAATGGGCGGACCTCATCGGGTTGCCCGCGTGTCCGGTCGTCGGGTGGTCGATCGGTGGGCAGTTCGCGCTGGCCCTAGCTGCGCGTTGCCCCGATCGGGTCACGTCGGTGGGGGTTGCGGCCGGCCATGCTCCTCTGGACGAGTTGCACGATGGGTGGAACTCGTTGTCGGATGAGACAAGAGCGTACGTCGAGTCGTTGCGCGGAGATCCGATCGCGGGCGTCGAGGCGACTCGGATCCGATGCGGTTGGTTCGAGGATTGGGAGTCGGTCTTCGAGCCGAACTGGGCGACCGACGGCGAGCAGCTCGAGTCTGTCAACCCCGACGACCGGCTCAAGGAGCACGACGAAATCCTGCAACCACTGCGTGAACAGGTGCGAGAAGCAGCGCGTCAGGGCACGGCCGGTGTGGTCGCTGACTCGATCGCTTCTTGGCTGCCGTGGGGGTTCTCGTTGTCGGAGGTCGCTCGGCCGGTTGATCTGTGGTGGGGTGACGGCGATGCCCTCGTCCCGCGAGCTGACACGGAGTGCCTTGCTGACGGGATCCAGGGTTCGACGTTGACGATCCTGCCCGGTGAGGGGCACTTGTTTCCCGTCACACATTGGCGACAGATGCTCGCCGCGCTGGTCTGACGCTGCTCGCCGAACGAGGTACAGTTCGGGGCGTGGAGCAGAAGGTTTGGACCGCAGCAGAACTGGAGAGGCTCAGCCCGGCCGAACGCCACGCCCTTTTTGATGCCAGCGTCGTGACCGATCTCGACCAGGCACCTCAGGGCTTGATCGAGCGGACCCGTTCGAGGATTCACGAGCGGATTGCTCAGTCCGAGGCTCAGCGAGGGTGAGCGGTGAACGTCGCGAGGTGCGCGCGACGCTTGAGTTCTTCCAGGACCTTGATCGCCAACTCCGCGGTGAACGTGGACCGAGCGGCGAGCCGTCGACCAACGACTTCCAGACGTTCGAGTTGCTGGAGATCGTCGAACGCTTCGCGACCGGCTTCGATGATCTGGCCGAACTCATCCCTGGGAGGCGCGACTACCGCGTGCTGATCTCGACCGGCGTGCTTGTGCGTGCCTACTCCGTCGTCGGCCAACTGGGACGAGACGGGGCGGTCGAGCTGGTTTCGCTCGAGATCGACGTGGGGCACGACTGGACGTAGCCGACAAGGGCTCCGATGTCGTCAAAATGAACCATGGCGAGCTACACGTCTCGGAGGGTTGACGGTCTGCCGGGTCGGCGAAGCTGGATGCCGGTCTTGCTGAGCTCCCGGCGCATGGTGGTCGGGTTGATACCAAGATCGTCGCACAGCGTTGCCATCGGCTCGCCTGCCAGATACCGACGTGTGGCCTCTGCGTGAAGCTCATCGGTGAGTCTGCGTTCTGTCGCTCGACTCGGGACACCTCGACGTTGGAGGTGTCGTAGTGCTGTGTCCCGGTTGATCCCGAAGGCCGCGGCAAGTTGGCGAACGTTGATGCCTGTGGCGTACAGGTCGACCAGGTTGTCGATCTCGTAGGGGGCCAACCGCCGTTGCCGTTGGAGTGTGGCCGTCGCGTGATTCGGGCGCTTTCGCCTGGCGAGGACCACGGGCAGGATCTCCATCGCCCGATCGAAGTGGTGCGGGGGGTTCGAAAGCCGTCCCTGATGGTCCACTCGTTGTTGCCGATTCGAAGTGCCCAGGTCAGGGTCGGGTTCGAAAGACGACAGAACAACTGCGGACGAATCGAGTCTCCGGTGGGCTTGCTCGAGATGAGCAAGATGTGAGGGAAGCAACACGTAGGCACTCTCGAGGATTCATCGAGTCGACGTCGTGCAGACAACTGGCATTCACGGATCTGACAGGTCGATCGACTGAGGTTTGCGCATGCATCGTCGACGCTTTCTCCAAGTCGGTTCCGCCACCACGCTCGCAGTTGCCTTCGGGGCGCAGTTCTGGCGGACCGCGTTCTCGGCTCCGGCCGTGCCGGCCGTCGGACCATACGGTCTTTTGGCTACAACCGCGAACGCCAATGGCCTGTTCCTGCCCGCCGGGTTCACCTCGCGAGTCGTGGCCGCCGCGGGGCAACTCGTCGGGTCGACCTCGTACCGCTGGCACGTGTCGCCGGACGGTGCCGCCACGTTCAGCCACCCGGATGGCTCGTGGACCCTGGTGTCCAACTCCGAGACGACGCCCGGTGGTGCGGGCTCAATGACGTTCGACCCGACGGGGGCGATCTCGGGAGCGCGGCGCATCCTCGACGGTACCCGCATCAACTGTGCCGGTGGCCCGTCGCCGTGGGGCACCTGGCTGTCATGTGAGGAGACCGGCGGCGGATACGTGTTCGATTGCCAGCCGCTGGGTCCGGCAACGTCGGCTGTTCGTCTCGATGCACTCGGCCAACGCGCGCACGAGGCTGCGGCCGTCGACGCCGTCGGAAAGGTGATCTACACCACCGAGGACGACACCTCGAGCCGGTTCTACCGCTGGGTGCCCAACGTGTGGACGGGCGCCCGACCGGACTTCGCTGCCGGCGGCCGTCTCCAGGCGCTCTCGGCCAACCTCACGGCAGCGCTCAGTGCACCGACGCCCGTGACATGGGTCGATGTCTCCAACACCACCACCGGATACCGCGGGTCCAACAGTTCGGTGTTCAACCGAGGCGAGGGCTGCTGGATCGACGGCCGGGTCGTGTACTTCTGCTCGACCGGTGACTCCAACGTTTGGGCTGTCGACGGCGCTGCGCAGACGATCGAGTGCGTCTATCGCGGCGGCACTCCCGGTGCCTCGCTGACCAACGCCGACAACATCGTGGTGCATGCTCCATCGAAGGATCTTTTCGTCGCGGAGGACTCCGGCAACCTGGAACTCCAGGTGATCACTTCCCCCTACGACGATGGCCGCCGAGCCGTGGCACCGTTCATGCGCTTCAACACTGCCGGTGGGTCGGGCAGTGAGGTGGCCGGGCCCTGCTTCAGCCCCGATGGGACTCGTCTCTACGTCTCGAGTCAGCGGGGGACGGTTGCCAACCCAGGTGGGGGCGGCAGCGGTGTGACCTACGAGATCACCGGTCCGTTCCGCCGTTCCCCCGGCGGCTCGTTCCCGGGAACAGTTGTAACGACGACCACCGTCCCCGGCGCCACGACCACGACCACGGCGGCACCGCCGACGAGCGTCGATCTCATTCCGGCAATCGGATCGACCTGGCGGATCCTCGACAACGGGACGAACCAGACTCCGGGCTTCGCGGCGCTGGCATTCAACGACAGCGCATGGAAGATGCAGACGGTGCAGAGTGGCCGGGTGCTCGGCTACGGAGACTCCGATTCGCAGGGCGGCATCTCGTTCGGACCGAGCAGCTCGCAGAAGTACGTCACCACGTACTTCCGGTCGACGTTCTCTCTCACCGACCCATCACAGTTCGGGACCATCACCGCTGGGCTCATCCGCGACGATGGCGCCGTCGTCTACCTGAACGGCGTCGAACTGTTCCGTTCCAACATGCCGACAGGCACGATCACCTCGACGACGTTTGCGTCGAATGCAAGTCCCGAGCGCGCCGAGGATGTGCGCACCTTCGCTAACACGCTGCGTATCGGGACGAACGTGATCGCTATCGAGGTGCACCAGACCTCGCGGAGCTCATCCGACTTGGCGATGCGTTTTCGCCTCGTCGGCACACGCCGCTGAGCGGCCACGGCAAGCGGGCGGGCTGTCGTCCTGAGCTCACGCGTCACGATCCCGCCCGGTGAGGGGCACTTGTTTCCCGTCACACATTGGCGACAGATGCTCGCCGCGCTTGCCTGACGCTCGCCCCCGAGGCGGCGGGACAGGGTTTCAACGATCGAACGGCGTTGTATGCTGGCATACATGCAGAGGACGACCGTGAAACTGCCAGATGAACTCGATGCCCGCCTTCGCCACGAGGCCCAACGACGGGGAAGCACCGTGTCGGCGCTCACTCGTGAAGCAATCGAGAATCTGCTGGGAGTCCAACACGGCAAGCGACGGCTGCTCGCTGCCGGTGCAGGCGCAAGCGGTCGCGACGACATCTCGGAGCGAATCGAAGAGATCCTTGCCAACGAGGTCCAGCCATCGCACTGATCGTTGACGCCGGGCCCCTCTTCGCCTACGTCGATCGCGATGACCGGCACCATGCCGCCAGCCTGGAACTCCTCGAGACGCACCCTGGGCCTCTCATCGTGCCGACACTGGTCATCACCGAGGTCACCTACCTCCTCGGCACACGCCTCGGAGCGGACGCTGAAGTGCGCTTCCTCGGCGACCTTGCCGCAGGAAACCTCCTGGCGGAATCGGTCGCAGCCAGCGACTGGATGCGAATAGCCGAACTCGTTGCCACCTATCGCAGTCTCCCGCTCGGAACGACCGACGCTTCGGTGATCGCGACAGCCGAACGACTCGGCATTCGAGACATCGCCACGCTCGATCGTCGAACTTTCACCGTCGTGCGATCACGACTCGGCGACCTCACGCTTCTGCCCTGAGCCGAGCCGCCAACCCACGCTTGGCCTGGTCAGGGCGTCGATCGAGTATCCGCTCGCTCGGGCACGTTCGTCTGTTGCTCAAGCCCTTTGCGGCACACGACGTCTCGTTGGATCCCCGCGAGCGAAGCTTCAGGCTGGGCTCCGCGCAAGGTCGTCCTCGGTGACGCTGAGCAACGCCGCGTTGCGACTCCGGACACCTGGGGCGGAGAGGCGACGAAATGCTCGCAGCCTGAGTGGCGTCCTCCGGCGAGGGTCCAACACGCGAACCCGCATCACGATCCGAGTGAAGCGCCCCGGGTCTGGTGGAGGCTCTCGTGTGCCCTGGGTTGCGCGCGGTCAGCTTGCTTGGTCGCGGGCGTGTTGGTGGTGGTGGCGAAGCTCGTACTCGGTAGGGCTGAGCATGCCGAGCGACGAGTGGCGCCGGCCGCGTGCGGAAGGGCGCTGCACGTGTCGAAGTGACTTCGTTGTCCTCATGGACGTACAGCTTCTCGAAGATCGACTGGTTCATCTGCCGACGCACATTTGGAGCGGCCGCGAGGTGAGCCCGTTCGCAGTTCCTGGCGAACTCGATGGCAACGCTGAGATTCGTCAACCCGACGGGCGGGCGGATGGTGCGGCGCTTCTTCCTGGGCGACAAGGGCGATCACTACGCTCTGCCCGGCGGTTTGCCAGAAGAGGAGCGAGGCCCCGGCCTCGAAGTTTCGCGCCGCGGCGGCGCGCAGAGGGAGACGACGATGGCAGAGATCACGCTTCTGGACGGGGGAATGGGGCAAGAGCTTGTGGCGCGCTCGGGCGACGAGCCGACGTCGCTGTGGGCGACACGGGTGATGATCGACCATCCGGGCATGGTGCGGGCGATCCATGAGGATTACTTTGCCGCAGGCGCGACGGTGGCCACGACCAACACCTATGCCACCCACCATGATCGGCTGGAGCGGTTCGATCTGGACCATCTGTTCCAGGCGCTTCACTTGCGGGCACTGGCTGAGGCGCATGAGGCGCGGGGCACGCGGGTGGCGCGGATTGCGGGGTCGATCGGGCCGCTGAAGGCGAGCTATCGTCCCGATCTGGCCGAACCGGTGGAGGTCGCCGCGCCGAAGTATGCCGAGGTGGCGCGGATTCTGGGGCCGCATGTCGACATGATCCTGTGCGAGACGATGGCCTCGCTGGCGATGGCCGAGGCTGTGGCGTTGGGGGCGCAGGCATCGGGCAAGCCGGTCTGGCTGTCGGTTTCGGTTGATGATCAGGACGGAACACAGCTGCGGTCCGGCGAGCCTGTGGCGGATCTGGCCGGGATCGTGGCGCGGTATCCCGTGGCGGCGGTGCTGGCCAATTGCTCGGTTCCCGAGGCGATGGCGGCGGCCATGGGGGAGCTCCGCGGGCTGGGCCTGCCCTTCGGGGCCTACGCCAACGGGTTCACGCATATCAGCGACAACTACCTGAAGGACGCGCCAACGGTGAAGGAACTGACCCGTCGCCATGACCTGACGCCCGAGAGGTATGGCGATTTCGCAATGGCCTGGCTCGGGATGGGGGCGACGATCGTGGGGGGCTGCTGCGAGGTGGGTCCGGCCCACATCACCCATCTGGCCGGGCGGTTGCGCGCCGCGGGACACGAGATTGTTTGATGTCGACCGACGGCTGCCCGGGAGGCTTCGGCAGTGATCCATCAGGATGATGAGGGCATCGCCGTGGACAAACCGACCGGGCCTTGTCGGTGCCGGGCAAGCTGGATGGGCCGTCGGCCGACTGTCTGGAGAGCCGCGTGCGAGCGACTACCGGTCTCGGGGGGCTGGTCGGG
>JANNQK010000132.1:0-25826 GCA_031400715.1 Actinomycetes bacterium
GCGGGCGAAGCCCTGGATGTCGCCTTCTGCTTCGGCGACGCCCGGGAGTGCCCGCACCTCGGCGATCAGGCTGTCGGGTATGCGGTCGCGGGTCTCGGCGCCGAAGTCGGCCTCGATCACGTTGGACGAGCGGACGAATGCGTCGGTGCCTTCGTAGGCGTTGGCGAAGAGGCGGTCGAAGCTGCCGCGGATGGTGTCGCTGAACACGAACACTCCGCTGAGAAAGGCACAACCGGCGATGACCGCCAGCGAGGTGAGCAGCAGTCGGCCCTTGCGGGCCAGCGTGCTCTTGAGCGCGATCTTGAACATCTCGTCACTCCCCGAAGTTCTTCATGCGTTCGAGGACCAGTTGCGCGGTCGGCTGCTGCATCTCGTCGACGATCCTGCCGTCGGCGAGGAACACCACCCGGTCCGCGTAGCCAGCTGCGATCGGGTCGTGGGTGACCATCACGATCGTCTGGCCGAGCTCGCGCACGGCGAGGCGCATGAACGCCAGGATCTCGGCGCCGGTGCGGCTGTCGAGGTTGCCGGTGGGCTCGTCGGCGAAGATGATCGTGGGCTTGCTGGCGAGCGCACGGGCCACGGCCACCCGCTGCTGCTGGCCACCGGACAGCTCGCTCGGCCGGTGCTTCAAGCGGTCGCGCAGACCCACGGTGTCGATCACCCGGTCGATCCACTGTTGGTCGCCCTTCGAGCCTCCGAGCAGCAGCGGCAGGGTGATGTTCTCGAGCGCGGTCAAGGTGGGCACCAGGTTGTAGGCCTGGAAGATGAACCCGACCTCGGTGCGACGCAGTTCGGTGAGCTGCTTGTCGTTGAGGGTGGCGAGATAGGTGTTGCCCACGTAGACGACGCCGCTGGTGAGCGAGTCGAGCCCGGCGAGGCAGTGCATCAACGTGCTCTTGCCAGAACCCGAGGGACCCATGATCGCGGTGAAGCGGCCGGCTTCGAACGCGACCGTGACGCCGTCGAGGGCGCGCACCTCGCTGTCGTCCTTGCCGTAGATCTTCACGGCATCGACAGATCCGGCTGCGGCCGTCATGGTGGCGGTGGACCCGGCCGGGCCGACGATGACCGGGGCGCCGGGTGAACCCGGGATGGCAGAAGGGGTGGGGGCATCGAAACTCATGACCACAGTTGTACCGCGGCGAGCGTGACGAGACGTCCGCACTTCGGTTGACTCGCGTCACCCTGGAGGCTGATCGGCCTGCGACTCTGCCGGTCAGGTGGCATCGCCGGGGGTGACGAGGCCCGACTCGTACGCAACCACGACGACCTGGACGCGGTCACGGAGGTTCAGCTTCGACAGGATGCGACCCATGTGGGTCTTCACCGTCGCCTCGCCCAGGTACAGCGACTCGGCGATCTCCGAGTTGGACATGCCCTTGGCGACGAGACGCATCACCTCGAGTTCGCGCTCGGTGAGATCGTCGAGTCCGGCCACGGTGGTCGACGGGTCGGCGATCGGTCGCCGTGCCACCTCTTCGATCAACAGGCGGGTGACCGACGGTGCGAGGAGGGCGTCACCGCGAGCGACGATGCGTACGGCATCGATCAACTGCTCGGCGGGTGCGTCTTTCAGCATGAAGCCACTCGCTCCGGCGCGCAGGGCCTTGTACACGTAGTCGTCGAGGTCGAACGTCGTGAGCATCAGCACTCGCGGAGCGTCGTCGAACGCGGTGATGTACGAAGTGGCCTCGATGCCATCCATGTGCGGCATGCGCACGTCCATCAGCACCACGTGCGGACGGCACCGCTGAGCGAGCTCGACTGCGGCGCGGCCGTCGGCGGCTTCCCCCACGACGGTGATGTCGGGCTCGGTCTCGACGATCATTCGGAACCCCGAGCGCACCATCTCCTGGTCGTCGACCAGCATCACGCGGATCATGCGGCCTCCGGGAAGATCGCACGGACGCGCCAACCGCCGCCTGGGAGCGGTCCGGCGTGCAAGGTGCCGCCGAACATGCCCACCCGTTCCTGCATGCCGATCAGACCGAAGCCGGGATCGCTCGGAGGTGCTCCGGCGCCGCGGCCGTCATCGTCGACCGTCACCTCGAGCTGACCATCTCTGCGCACGACGTCCACCTCGACGTGGTCGACGCGTCCGGCGTGGCGGCGTACGTTGGTGAGCGCCTCTTGCACGATGCGATATGCGGACAACTCGATCGCCACCGGCACGGCATGGAGATCGCCCGTCACACGCAACGAGATCGGCAGATCCGGTGATGCGTTGACGAGCTCGTCGAGGGCGGCCAACGATGGCTGGGGCACGAGATCGGCATCGCCGGCCACGTCGTTCACGTTGCGCAGCACACCGAGGATCTGCCGCATCTCGCTCATGGCTTCACGACCGGTGGTCTCGAGGCCTTCCAGCGCCTCGATCGCCCGGTCGGGGTTGGCGCGCACCTGCCGCCGAGCCGCCCCCGCTTGGATGATCATCACGCTCACGCTGTGGGCCACCACATCGTGCATCTCGCGGGCGATCCGGGTGCGCTCTTGCTGCACCCTCTGGGTGGCGAGCAACTCCCGTTCGCGCTCGGCTCGTTCGGCCCGCTCGACGAGCTCGTCGGCACGTTCGCGGCGCCGGCGCACGTTGTCGCCCAGCAGGATCGACGCCGTGTACAGCACGGCGGTGCTGATGAGCGCCCCGACCTCGACACCGTCGACCGCCACGCCCACCGCGACGAAGCCAACGAGGCAGGCGGCGGTGGCCACGCCTGTGACCACCAGCCGTCTGCCGGCCACGTAGGCACCCAGGGCGTAGCCAGCCATCAGCACGTTGAGGAATCCCGCGCCGAGCATCTCGTTGGCCTGCAGGATGCCTTCGGACACGCTGACGGCGACGAGCACCCCGACCGGCCAACGACGTCGCCACGCGAGCGGCAGGGTGGACGCGAGCACCAGGAACGGCGACCACCACGTGGGGTCGCTGACCTCGGGATCGGCCGAGCTGCGGATCAGCAGGTGGGCACCGAGGGAGAGCACGCAGAGCAAGCCCGCGAGCATCGCGTCGGCAACACGGGGATGAGCACGGAGCCAGAGCACCGGGCGCGGGCGTCCGGTTCTGTTCCACCTGTTCAACCGGCTCAACCGGCCCGCGGCTTCGGCCATGATGCCCGAACCTACCCCGGGTGGGTGGAAACGTCGTCCGTCTCCAGGTGGATGTGCCGTACGCTTCGGGGGTGATGCTCTGCCCCTCGTGCGCAGCGCCCCTAGCCACGGGAGCGCGCTTCTGCTCCTCGTGCGGGCATTCGGTCGCCTCGTCCCAGACCGAGGAACGGCGAATCGTCACGGTGTTGTTCGCCGATGTCGTCGGGTTCACCGCGCTCGCGGAGCACCTCGATCCCGAACAGGTGAAACGTCTGATCGACGGTGTCTTCGAGCGCCTCGTCGACGACGTCACCGCATTCGGTGGCCGGGTCGACAAGCTCTTGGGCGACGGCATCCTCGCACTGTTCGGCGCACCTGTCGCCCACGAGGACGACGCTGAGCGGGCGGTGCGTTCCGGCCTGCGGATGCAGCAGAGCATCGAGCGCTACGTCGAAGAGCACAGCCCTGCACACTCGTTGAAGCTGCGCATCGGCATCAACACCGGTGAGGTGCTCGTGGGCACGCTCGCCGGCACCGACTACACCGCGATGGGCGACGTGGTGAACACGGCGTCACGTCTGCAGGTCGAGTCACCTCCTGGTGGCGTGCTCGTCGGCGAGGCCACGTATGCGCTCACCAACGACGTGATCGAGTACGGCGAGCCGACGGAGTTGCAGCCGCGCGGTCGCGAGCAGTCGCTCACCACCTGGCTCGCGCGCGGCACGCTCACGGCGCCAGGCGCACGCGTGCGCCGGACCGATCTACGGCTGGTCGGGCGCGACCCCGAGCTCGCCTTGGGTCGGGCGGCCTTGCGGATGGGCATCGAGGAGCGCCGCACACTGTTGCTCAACCTGGTCGGCGAGAGTGGCGTCGGCAAGAGCCGCTTGATCGACGAGCTGCTCGACACGCTCGACGAGATCGGCGCCAGCACCGCCACGGTGCTCGAAGGTGTGTGTGCGCCCTACGGCGAATCGAACGTGTGGTCGCCGATCGCAACCGCAATCGCGAGCCATCTCGGATTCGACGCCTCGCTGTCGGTCGACGAGCTGCGCGAGCGAGCGCTCGTCAAGGCCGCACGGCTGCACGCAGTCGAGGGTGTCACGCCGGAAGTGGAACGAGCGGTGGAAGCGTTCCTGCATCTGCTGGGCCACGATTCGGCGCTCGATGCGCTCGACGGCACGGCGCGCCGCGACGCGGTGCATCGAGCGATCACGCGGGTCGTGGAGATCCGTGCCGAGAAGAGTCCCCTGGTGCTGTGGATCGACGATCTGCACTGGGCCGACCAGGTCGTGGTCGATCTGCTGGAGCACCTGGCCGGCGCCATCCAGCGGCTGCCGTTCGTGTTGCTCACCTCGATGCGCCCGGGCAGCGACGTCATCTGGCCACCGCCCACCGACCGCACCAACGTCCTGTCGCTCACGGTGCAGCCGCTCGCACGAGCCGACAGCGACGAGCTCGCGATCGAACTCCTCGGACAGCTCACGAGTGCGGCGAACGATGGTCACACCGGCGAGACGATCATCGCCGACCAGAAGCTGCTCGGTGCGCTGTTCGATCGCAGCGGCGGCAATCCACTGTTCCTCCAGCAACTCGCCGGCGTCGTCGCAGAGGAGGGACCCTCGAGCGAGCTCCCCGACTCGCTGCGTGCGCTCATCGCGGCCCGCCTCGATCAGCTGAGCGTCACCGAGCGACAGGTGCTCGACAACGCTGCCACCCTGGGCCTGTCGGGAAACCTCGTCTCGCTCGAACGGTTCGCCAACGCGATCAGCCAGCCGTTCGACCGGCTCACCGTGTCCCAGCTCGATGCGAAGGGGTTCCTCGTGCTCGAGGGGAGCCGCTGGCGGTTCCGCAGCGATTCGGTGCGTGAGACCACCTATCAGACACTCACCAAGGCGTCGCGCGCTCAGCGCCATGCAGGAGTCGCTGCCTCCCTCGCGGCGTTCACGCCGACAGCGATCGACGATCTCGCGCACCACACGGCCACCTCCGCAGAGCTCGTTGCCGAGTTGGGACACGTCGAGCGCGTTCCGCCGACCATCCGAACCGACGCAGTCCGCGCGTTGTCGTTCGCCGCGAAGCGAGCGCGCGACAGCGGCAGCCACCGGTTGTCGGTGCGACATGCCACGCGGGCGATCGCGCTGATGCAGGGTCACCCATCGGAGCAGGCCGATCGAGTCGCACTGATGCTCGTGCGCTGTGCCGGCCTCATCGAGACACGGGAGTGGGCCACGGCGCGCACCGACCTCGTCGCATTGCTGGTCGACGCCACCGCTCGAAAGGATCTCGCCGTCGAGGGTGAGGCGCGGCGCCTGCTCGGATCGCTGCATCATCTGCAGGGCGATCCGGTCGGGGCTCGCGCCGAGCTCGGTCGAAGCGTCGACCTCCTTCGCGAAGCCGACTCCCCCCGACTGCTCGCCGACGCGCTCCGGCAGCGTGGCTTCATCGAGCTCTTCGGTGGATCGCTGCCCGACGCCGAGTGGCACTTCGGCGAAGCCGAGGCGGTATACACCGAGCTCGGCGACGAGCGCGGTCTCGCGTACATCGAGCAGCACCGTGCGTGGCTGTCGTTCCTGTCGGGAGATCTCGCCCTCGCCGACGAGCGGCTGCACCGGGCGGCAGACACCCACAATCGCCTCGGCGATCGGAATGGAGTCGGTTGGGCGTTCGGCCTGCTCGCCTTCGTTCGATTCTTCCAACGACGTTTCGTCGAGGCCGAGGATCTCGCAACGATCGTTCACGCCGAGGCGAGCGAGCGCGGCGACGATTGGGCTGCCGCGATGATGCTCACGCTGCTGGCCGACCTGCGGCTGTGGCACGGGAAGCTGGAAGAGGCCATGTCCAAGGCCGAGCAGGCCAGAACCCGGTTCCGCCGACTCGGCGACAAGTTCGGCATGGTGCAGGCGCTGTCGGCGCTGGTGCGAACTCAGGTCGCGCTCGGCCGGTCCGCGGGTGTGCAGCGCACCACCGAGGAACTCCTCTCGCTCGCGGAAGGGTCGCCGGCGGGCCCGGTGCCGCTCCTCGCCGTCGCCGGTGCAGCGATGCATCGCGGTGATGCGAAGGTGGCGCTGTCGATGGTGGTCCGACTCGAGGAGCAGTTGGTCGAGCGCACGGCAGGCAACTTCGAGCTGTCGGTGCTGCACGCCATCGCCGCACTTCAGAATGGCTCCCTCGACGAAGCGATGGCCGCGCTCGACGAGGTACCGGACGCCGCGCGCGAGCATCCGTTCGCGCTGGCGGCAGCGGCGCTCGTTGCCTCGCTCGCTGGTGATGCAGCTGCGGCCATACGCGATGCTGAGCTCGTGGTCACCACCCAGGGCTCCACCTACCTCGACCGTGCGATCGCGGCTGTCGCCGCGGCGGGTGCCCACGGTGCGCTGTCCGAACGCGAGGCTGCTCGCGACACGCTCGAGGCCGCGCTGCGAGAGTGCCTGGTGGTGGGTGACGTCGTGGCGGTGGCCCTCTTGCAACGAGCACACGCACAGGTGGTGGGCGTCGATCACCCGTCGGGCGCAGGTGACTCGTCCATGCTGGGCGAGGGATGGTTGCACGTGATCGAGGAGCTGCCGGCCCCGGAGCACGCCACATGAGCAGCTGGCTCGGCGGTCACGCCGACGAAGCGTCGCTGCTCGCGGTGCGTACCGGCCTGGCCGATCAGCTCGCTCACCTACGCGGCGACGTTGCGAGGGAATGCCCGGGTCGCACTGCTGTGCTCATCGAGCGTCGGATCGGGCAGATCGTCGCCGGGGTCGGGAACATCGATGAGTTCGTGCCGCTCGATGCTGCCGAGGCGGTCGTCGTGGCTGTCGCCGAGCAGTTCGCACTCGACGTGCACGGCATCGACGACTCGCTCGTCGCACAGCTCGGCCAGCACTACACGCCTGCCGAGCAGGTTGCGATCATGTTCCGCATGGCGTTCGCCGAGGGCTTCACGAAGTTGCGCCGCGTGCTCGACCTGCCGGCGGACGGCGCGCACCCCGTCGGCATCGACCAGAGTCCGAACCACAACCAGGAAATCGAGGGTGTTGCCTGATGTCGACCGTGCCCCGTCTGCCCAGTGCCATCGCCGACCAGCCGGCCAACTTCGGCACCATCCTCGCTCATCACATGCAGCTCGCCACAGGGTTCGGCTCCGCGTATGCGACGTTCTGGTCGCACGGGGTGCTCGATCACCCCACGAAGGAAGCCACCCGAATCCGCAACGCTCGAATCACCGATTGCGGGTATTGACGAAACGTTCGCTTCGCGGTCGCGAAGCAGCAGGGATTGGACGAGACCCTCGTCGACCAGATCGACGACGCCCATGCCGAGTCGGCGCTTCCGCACCGGTTGAAGCTGGCCTTGCAGTTCGCCGATGCGTTCCTCGGCGCCGGTGGTCCACCTCCGGCTGACGTTCAGTCGGCCCTCATCGAGGAGTTCGGTGAAGCCGAACTCGTCGAGATGAGCATCGGCCTCGCTCTGTTCCACGGCGTGTCCAAGATGCTGATCGCGCTCGGCTGCGAACCCGAGCAGATGGACATCACCGAATCGCGCACCCCTGGCAGCTGACGTCGAGCGAGCGACGCCGAGTCACCTCGGGCATCGGTGGTCGGCGCATGATGGCCGAGGTCAGCTGAGAAAGCGGAGGGCTGGCGCGGGGCGTTCCGGGGCGGCGACCTCGGTGGTGGCCCAGCCGAGGTAGATCAACCCCGTCACATGCGTGTCCGCATCCCAGCCGCACAGCTGTGTGACTGCGTCATTGGCACCCTTCGGGCACGAACCCCAGTACGTGGCGAGGCCGGCGGCCGTGGCCGCGAGCATCAGGTTCTGGATGCCGGCGGCGACGGCGTCGCGGTTCTCGGCGGTACGCAGTGGCGAGTCGCCCGCGGTCGAACCCACGACGAGTGTCGCCGGAGTGCGCAAGTACTTCCCCCGGGCCTTGGCCACCTTGTCGGCCGGATCGCCGTTGGCATCCATCGCATCGGCGATCGCGGCACCGAGAGCGCCCCGCGAGTCGCCCTCCATCAACGTGAAGCACCACGGCCAGGTGCGTTTGTGGTTGGGGGCCCACGTCGCGAGCTCGCACAACCGGGTGACGAGTGCGTGCGGCACCGGACGAGTCGCATCGACCAGCATGCTCGTGCGACGCGAACGGATCAACACGTCGAGTGCGTCGAGGTCCATGCCCCGAGGCTACGGGCTGGCGCTCGATCGGTGCCGAGCAGTGTGCTGTCTCGACGTCCAGGCGGCCGCGTCAGGGCGTTGTGTCAGGGCGGTGGATCAGGGCGTTGTGTCAGTGGCTGTGGATGAAGCCGGTGACCTCGTCGACCCATCGTCGCCACAACTGCGGCGGATAGTCGTGGCCCATGCCCTCGATGAGCACGAACCGAGCACCGGGGATCAGCTCGGCGGTGCGCTCGCCGCCGCTCGGAGTGATCAGCGTGTCGGCGCTGCCGTGCATCACGAGCGTCGGCACGGTGACCGCTCGGAGCTTGTCTGCTCGGCCTGCCGCCGACGCTCGGATCGCCATGAACTGACGGCCGGTACCGTCGGGTCGGAACGACCGGGCGAAAGCGCGCTCGGCATCGGCTCGAAGGCGGGTCTCGTCGAAGAACTCGGGGCTCCCCCACTCGCGGAGGCCGTCGATCCAGTTCGACACGTAGCTCTCGCGATCGGTTGCCGGGGGAGCGGTGAGCAGCGCGAACGCTGACGGCGCGCTCTGGCCGAACTCGGGCTCGCCGGTGCTCGACATCACCGAGGTCATCGACAGCAACCGATCGGAGTGCTCGATGGCCATGGTCTGCACGATCATGCCGCCCATCGACAGGCCCATCACGTGGGCGCGATCGATGCCTTCTGCGTCGAGCACGGCGATGGCGTCGTTGGCCATGTCGCTCATCACGTAGGCATTGCCGGCCTCGCCCACGGGTGCGTCGGCGAACGACGTGGACAGGCCGACGTCACGGTTGTCGAACCGAATGACGTAGAGGCCGACGGCCACGAACATCTCGCACCACGCGTCCTGATAGTTCACGCTCTGGCTGCCCAGCCCGTTCACCATCAACAGGGCCGGGTCGTTGCGACTGCCGAAGGTCTCGTAGAACAGCGTGCAGTCGCCGTTCAGCGCCCAGCTCACGTCATTCCCCGATCAACTGCTTGCGCAGTTCGCGTTTGACGAACTTGCCGTTGGCGTTGCGAGGCAACTGGTCGTCGAGGAACCACACCTTCGCCGGGATCTTGTGCTTGGCCATGCGCTCGCCCAGGAAGGTGCGCAGCTCGTCCTCGGTGAGCGACGTGCCCGGCTTGAGCACGATCGCGGCTGCGACCTCCTCGCCGAGGCGCTCGTCGGGAATGCCGAAGACCGCGGTCTCTGCGACGGCGTCGAGCTGGTAGATCACGGTCTCGACCTCGCTGCAGTACACGTTCTCACCGCCGCGCAGCACCATGTCCTTCGCTCGATCGACGATGAACACGAACCCGTCCTCGTCGACCCTGGCGATGTCGCCGGTGTTGAACCAGCCGTCTCGGATCGAATCGGCCGTGGCCTCTGGACGGTTCAGGTAGCCCTTGATCACCACGGCACCGCGTACGCAGAGCTGCCCGATCGTGTCGGTGCCGGCAGGGAGGTCGTTGCCCGCTTCATCGACCAGCTTGAAGTCGAGCGTGGGAACCACGGGTCCGCACGACGCCGGCTTCTCGATGAAGAACCTGGCCGAGTTGGCGGTGACGATGCCGTGCGTCTCGGTGAGGCCGTAGCCGGTGGACGGAGCACCGGTGCCCTTCAACGCCCCGGCGATCTTGTCGACCAGGTCGGGTTGCAGCGCGGCGCCGCCGCCGCCCATGCCGAGCAAGGAACTGGTGTCGCGGGTCTCCCAGTCGGGATGTTGGAGCAACTCGCGGCTCATCGTGGGCACACCGGAGAACGTGGTGACACCCTCGCGCTCGATCAGTTCGAGGGCGCGACCCGGGTCCCACTTGTAGGTGAAGACGATCCGCGAGCCGGTGAGCGTGGCCGGGTGCAGCAGACAGTTGCAGGCGGTGACGTGGAACAGCGGCGTCGGTGCCATGAACACGTTCTGTGTGGGAGGGGCCGGCTGATTCGTCGGCGGCTCCACGTCGCCGGCGGCGATCGCCTTGGCCTCGGCGGCGGCGGTCGCCGTACCCATGAACGCGAGGTTCATCACGTTGTGCACCGAGCCTCGGTGGGTGAGTTGGGCGCCCTTCGGGAAGCCCGTCGTGCCCGAGGTGTAGAAGATGGTTGCGTCATCGTCGGGATCGATCTCGGCGGCGGGAAGACCGGTTGGTGCGTTCGTCGCGTCGACCACGTCGGCCCAGCGGCTGGCATCGGACGGCAGTTCGCGGTCGGACCTGACGCTGATCACGTGCATCGACGCTCCCGCCCGCACCTCGTCGATCACCGAGAGGACGCGCTCGAGACGCTCGTCGTCGGCGATCAGTACCTTCGGCCGTGAGTCGGTGAGTCCGTAGGCCATCTCGATCGGGGTCCACCATGCGTTCATGCCCACGACGGCAGCACCGATCGCCACCGTCGCCCAGTAGCCCACAACCCACTCGGGGTAGTTGCGCATCGCGATGGCAACCCGGTCGCCCGGGCCCACGCCGTGGACGTCGTGGAGCAGATGGGCGAGGGCGCGCACCTGAGCGTCGATCTCGGCATACGTGTATCGCTCGTCCTCGTAGACGATGTAGTCCTTCGACGCGTGGGCCGCAGTGAGCTCCCACAGCACCCTCATGTTCGGCGGTGCAGCAGAGAACACCTTGATCGGAACGTCTCGGACGACGATCTCGGACACGGCAAACGGCGAGCCCGGAGCGGTGAGCTCGTTGCGGGCGGCGAGGTAATGGTGCATCACGGCCGACATCGTTGCAGCACGCGTGCGCCGACAGCCACACGGAACAGAGCAGCAGATCGGCGCTGGCTCTGGCCGGGGGACCTGTCATCATCGGGCATGGCCGACGCCGAGATGAACGCATCCGCCCCAGAGACCGATCCCGTCGAGCACCGCCATCCGACTGCGCTGATCGTCGGGCGCTTCCATCCACCGCATCTCGGTCACAGTTTCATGATCGAGTGGGCGGCGGCTCGAGCCGATCGCCTCGTCGTGTTCGTCAACACCCGGCTCGGCGAACTGGTGCCGGGTGAGCTGAGAGCGGGCTGGCTCTCCGACCTGCATCCGGAGGTGACCGTGGTCGAGGTGCGCCATGAGCTCGACACGGATTTCGCCGACGAAGCGCTGTGGGGGAAGTGGATGGTGTTGTTCCGGGAGCGGTGGCCGCACGAGATCGGCCCGCATGCGGTGTTCTCGAGCGACCCCTACATCGATGAGCTCGCCCGTCGTTTCGGTGCCGAGGCGATCGTGGTCGACCCCGAACGAACGACGGTGCCGATCAGCGCGACGCAGATCCGTGAATCGCCCGCAGAGCATCTCCACCGCTTGGCCCCCGACGTCCGCGCCTGGGTCGAGGCCAACCTGCTCTGACAGCGACCGCGACCACCCGAGTCGGCCGCGTGCCACTCGGGACGCGGCAGCGCCCCGCCGTCTCTCGAGACAGCGGGGCGCCGGCTTGCGGTGCTGACGGGGGTCCCGCTCGCCCTGCGGCGCGCGAGTCGTCAGATCCTGTGTGACCCGGAGGCGGGTCAGGTCATGTGCCGGGCTGCGCCAGGGTGCGCAGGTACGGCTTCACCGTGGTCCAGCCTTGCGGGAACAACTGCTTTGCCTCGTCGTCGCTCACGGCGGCGCCGATGATCACGTCGTCACCATCGGTCCAGTTCGCCGGAGTCGCGACCTTGTACTTGGCGGTGAGCTGGAGGCTGTCGATGACGCGGATGATCTCGTCGAAGTTGCGGCCGGTGCTGGCCGGGTAGGTGATGGTGAGCTTCACCTTCTTGTCGGGACCGATCACGAACACCGAACGCACGGTCATCGTGTCGTTCGCATTGGGGTGGATCATGTCGTACAGATCGGCGACCGTGCGCTCGGGGTCGCCGATCATCGGGAAGTTCACCGGAGTGCCCTGGGTCTCGGCGATGTCGGCCTCCCAGACGAGGTGACTGTCGACGGGGTCGACCGAGAGACCGATCACCTTCACGTTGCGCTTGTCGAACTCCGGCTTGATCCGTGCGACGTAGCCGAGTTCGGTCGTGCACACCGGCGTGAAGTCCTTGGGATGACTGAACAGCACACCCCACGAGTCTCCGAGCCACTCGTGAAAGCTGATCTCGCCCTGTGTGGTGGGCGCGGTGAAGTCGGGGGCGATGTCTCCGAGACGGACAGCCATGGTGATGCTCCTTTGACGGCACGAGGTGCACGAGATGAACAGATGGATTCGATCCAACCTCCGGCGATGCTATCCAATTCCCGACCAAACGAGTCGAGATTGACAAGTGACCAAAGAGTCACATATTGTGGAGTCGGTGATCGACCGGTGATCGTCTTGTGACCGAGGAACGAAGCGATGCGGTGTTCAAGGCGTTGGCCGACCCGACGCGCCGGGCGCTCCTCGATGCCCTCTTCGAGCTCGACGGACAGGCCGTGCACACGCTGTGCGATCGCCATCCGCAGATGACGCGCTTCGGCGTGATGAAGCATCTGGCGATCCTCGAGGCGGCGAACCTCGTGGTCGCCCGCAAGGAGGGCCGCACCAAGCGGCACTACCTCAATCCCATCCCGATCCAACAGATCAGCGACCGCTGGATCGGCAAGTACGCCCGGCCGTTCGCCCGGGCGATGACCGACCTCCAGCGACGGCTGGAAGACCCGAGCGACCCGGACCACCTGGCCGACCCGCACTCCTGGAAGGAGACATCATGACCACTCGCCACGTTCATCGCGTGTACATCAGGGCCACCGCGGAGGAGGTCTGGCGGGGCATCGTCGATCCCGCGTTCACGCGCCAGTACTTCCACGACACGTCGTTCGACCAGCCGCCTCGGGCCGGCCAGCCGTATCGAACGACGATGTCGAACGGCAATCCGGCGATCGACGGCATCATCGAGGTGTGTGAGCCACCGCGCCGCCTCGTGCAGACGTGGCACGTGTTGTACGACACGGCCATGAGCGATGAACCTCCGAGCCGTGTGGAGTGGACGATCACCGACGCCGGCGACGGCTTGGTGCGCCTCGACGTCGTGCACGGCGACCTGGCACTCAGCCCGCTCACCTGGGCGGCCGTGAAGGATGGTTGGCCCGTCCTGTTGCACTCGCTGAAGTCGCTGCTCGAGACGGGTGAACCGCTGCCGGACCAGACGATGAACCTGCCGGAGGCGTCGAGCGACCCTGCCGGTGATTGGCACCGCGCCCAGGGCATCGAGTGCCACAACGGCGTGTGGGAGATGGTGTCGGCCGAGCGAACACCGGGCAATGACGAAGAGCTGCTCCGCCGCGCCTATGCATCGGCGTACCACTGGCAGCGCGCCGCGCGCCGCACGCCCGTGAACGAGGTGCGGGCCCTGTACATGCTGTCGAAAGCGCATCTGCTCGTTGGCAATGCGGAGCTGGCGATGCGGTACGCCGACGCATGCATGGCCGCCACGCTCGAGCAAGGACTGCAGGACTTCGATCTCGCCTACGCCCATGAGGCGAGGGCGCGGGCGCTGGGTGCGCTGGGGAGCACCGTCGAGTCGATGGCTGCGTGGGCTGCAGCCAAGGCCGTGCCCGTGGTCGATCCCGAAGATCGCGAGATCGTCGAAGCAGACTTCGCCGACGCGCCCGACACCGCGTGACACCGCCTGACGGCCACCCGCCGGGTCAGCGGGTGCTGGTCAGGCGCTCGGACCGGTGTCGCTCAGGTAGTCGCGCGACTCCCAGATGCGGCGATCCATGTACGACTGCAGTTCCCCCATGTACCAGTTGGCCTCGGGCGTGTACCAGCGACCCGAGAACCAACGACCCACGCAGCCCCACATGTCGCCGGCCGAGTACTGGCGACCGCGGTTGACGTTGTTCAACCAGGTCTCGTTGCCGTCGAAGCAGTTCCGCCAGGTGGCCAGACCGATCTCCAGGTTGTAGGCGGTGGAGCGCAGCGAGCCGTCGATCGCGTCGGGGAAGTAGAACCCGCTCACCTGCATCAGGCCTGCGACCTGGGGGCATTCACCGGGTCGACCGTCGACACCGATGCCATGGCCGGGGAGGCACATCACCGGATCGGAGGCCCAGCCGCCGAGGCCGTCCATCTTGCCCCAGGCCTCTTTGGCGACCTGAGCGCGGAGCAAGTTCTCGTCGTAGCCCCACTTGCAGGCGGCCCAACGAATGATGTCGTCGGTGGAGCCGGTGAAGTTCCCCGTCGCTCGGGGGAAGAACGTGGGGTGCGCCTGCCACGTCGTGTTGTTGTAGGCGGCATTGAGCGGCCTGGTCTCGGGCGATGGCTTGGCGCGTACCTCGGCTGCGCAGGCCTCTTCGGTGGGCAACGGGGCGCCGAGCGGCAGCAGGGTGTACACACCCGGCGTGGCCGGTGTGCCGGCGGGGTTGACCTGGGTGGGCGCACAACCGTTGCCGCACTGGCCCAGCATCACGAGTGCGGCACCGAACCCGAACAGCCGCGTGCCATGGCGGCGCGCCCGACGTGGCCGACTCGCCTGAACGTGGTCGCTGCCCTCCGCAGACCGCTCCGCAGACCGCTCCGCAGACCGCTCCATGAGGTGTTCGAGCCGGTCGGGGCCGAGGCGCGGCGAACGGGTGGGTCGGATGCGGAACATGACGAAATCATGACAAACGTGCGTCGATTTCACAACCACCCGCATGAATGTTCGTGTCTGGTGCAGGTACGTCAGTCCGTGGAGGCGATGCGGCCCTGGTGGAGGTGGACCATCTGTCGCGGATGCAGGTCGGCTGCCCACAATGCGTGGTGCGTCGCGACGACGATCGTGGTGGTACGAGACCGTTCGGTGAGTTCGTCGGCGAGCGAGGCCAACTGGGCATCGTCGAGGGAGACATCGGGTTCGTCGAGCACCAAGAGCGCCGATGGGCCGGCGAGCGCTGCTGCGAGCGCGACTCGGCGCCGTTGCCCGCCCGACAGGTTCCCGCACCGCTCGCCCGCGAGGTCGGTGAGGCCCACGCCGGCAATCGCGCGGTACACCATCGCGCGGCGTTCGCGGGCCGTCGGGGCCAGCTCACGCATGACGGCGACCACGTCGACGTGATCGAACACGCGCACCCGAGTGGGCACCGTGTCGCCCTGAGGGAGGTAGCCGAGCATGCGCCGTACCGCCAACTGAGTCGACGGATCGTCGATCGATCGACCTGCCACCGTGAGTCGGCCCCGTGCCGGCGGCGTCACCGTCGCGAGCAGACGGAGCAGGGTCGACTTGCCGCTGCCGTTCGCTCCGTGCACGACCGTGATGCCGGGACCGATGGTGAGCGACGGAACGTCCAGCACGAAGCGCGCGCCGAGCCGCAGGGAGACACCCTCGAGGTGGACGGTGGGAGCGGTCATCGACCATCCCACCGTTCGAGCCGCCGCCGGCCCATCGCAAGGGCTGCTGCGCTGGCACATGTGACGGCGAACGCGGCGAGCTGCCCTCCCGCACCGAACGGTGCCGCTCCGTCGTCGGCGATCTGGGCGACGAGCACGACCAGTGTCAGCCACACGATCGCCACCCCGAACGCCGCGGCGCGGATGCCGAACCGGCTCCCCAGCGCGAGGGTTGCCGATGCGGTCGCCAGCGACGGCAGCAACCAGGCCACGCGCAACCACCCAGCCGATGGTGCGAGCAGGACACCGATCGTGGTGAGCGCCGCCGAGGCGGTGAGCACGGTGATGGATCGGACCAGGACGAGGCGGATGCCCGACAACGGCGCGGCGACAGCGATCTCGTGGGTGCGATCGGCGTGGGGTCCATACGACAGCGCGACGCCGACCACAGGCGCAAGTGGGGCCAAGGTGAGCAGCACCGCGAATCGGCTCGCATCCGTCCACGACGCGTCGCCCGCAGAAGCCGCGAATGCCAACACCAGGGCGACGGAGACGAACCACGCGACCCGAAGGGCGGGCGTGGCCGACACGAGGCGGGCCGTGGACTCGGGCATGTGCACCCGAAGGAGGGCCTGTTCGAGGCGGCCGCGCCGCGGCGCGCTGATCTCGGCCATCACCACATCGAGGTTGCGGGCGAGCCGGGCATCGAGGTCGGGATTCATCGGAGGTCCTTTCGCAGCAACGGGCGGGCGCGGGCGAGGCGACTCTTCACGGTGCCCTGGGGGATACCGAACAGCACGGCCGCTTCCGAGGTGGTGAGTCCGTCGAGGTACACGGCGCGCACGACGTCGTGGAGGTCGGCCGGCAGCCCACCGAGCAGGTCGTGCGCCGGCGTACCGGGAGGCGGCAACGGTTCAGGTTCGGGCAGCCGCGCCATCGGACGGGGAGCAGGCCGGCGCCGCAGTTGGTCGATGAGCTTGCGGAGTGCGATCGTCCAGAGCCAGGCGGGCACCTCCCCGTTCGTGTCGCGGTAGGTGCTCGCCGATCGCCACACGGCGACGAAGGTGTCCTGCAGTGCTGTGTCGATCAGGTCGGGGTCACCACACCTCCTGTGGAGTCTCACCATCAGCATTCGAGCATGTCGGGCGTAGAGGATCTCGAGCGCGTCGCGGTCGCCAGCGGCGATCGCGGCGACGACCGCCGGGTCCGAGAGCTCGAGGTCCACCCTCACCAGCGTGTCAGCCTCGGGGCCCATCATCGAGGACACCGACGTTCTCCTCGGAGACGCGTGTCCGTCGAAAGGGGTACAGCAGCTGCCGACCGATCGAGAGCGGCACCGGTTCGTCCACCCCATAGCGTTGTGGGCCTGGTCCAGCGGGTACACGGAAGGTCCCGAACAGCACGTCCCAGACGGGCAGCAACGTGCTGAAGTTGGAGTTGATCGCGTCGCGCTCGTTGGCGTGATGCCAGTGATGGAAGTCCGGCGTGAGGACGAGATACCGCAGGGGCCGCATCCGCCAGCGCACGTTCAGATGTGCCCAGATGCCCACGACGAACTGCACGACGGCGAGCGCGCCGGTGATCTGGGGGTCGAAGCCGGCCGCCAGCACGAACGCGAACGCCGGAGCGATGAAGGCCCCGTCGAGCGGGTGGGCGCGAAAGCCAGAGACCCAGTCGAGGTGTCGGGTGGAGTGGTGGATCGAGTGGAAGCGCCAGAACAGCGGCACGGTGTGACTCCACCGATGGGTCCAGTAGATCAACACGTCGAACAGCAAGATGCCCGCCGTGGTGCGCAGCCACCCCGGCATCGCCCCCACCAGCGGGCGCAGGGCCAAGCCCGGAATCCACGCCAGCGACAGGACGGCAAGCGCCACCGCGGCGATGAGACCGACGAACTGCAGCGCCGGCGACGCGGCTGCATACGCCAAGTCGGTCCGCAATGCGAGTCGTCGAACCGGCACCGGGTGGCGTCGCCAGAATCGCTCGAGCGGCCATGAGATGACGAACAGCGCGACGATCGCGCCCACCGCCTCGTTGCCGAGGGCGATGCTCGCCACGGCGAGCGCGGTACCGGCGATCGTGACGAGGACCGTTTGCCCGGTTCGTGGCGCTCGCTGACGGCTCTCCGGCTGAGGCGCAGGCCACCCCGGAGGAGCCTCTGGAGGCACCTCTTGGCGACCACCGGGCAGTGTGGGATGGGGGGCGCGATCGACGACCGAAGTGTTCATGC
This sequence comes from Actinomycetes bacterium, assembly GCA_031400715.1. Lineage (GTDB taxonomy): Bacteria > Actinomycetota > Acidimicrobiia > Acidimicrobiales > Ilumatobacteraceae > VFMC01. Next base: position 17,726 of record JANNQK010000132.1, read on the forward strand.
CGTCGTTAACGAGGCGCGAGGGCGGTTCGGTTCATGCCATCGTGACGAACATGATCGACCCTGGGCCGAGCCCCGCGCCTCTACCCACCCTGGCTCCCACCCAGGGCCATCACGTGAGTCCCTATGTCGCAGTGATCTTCACGAGCGTCCGTGCCCGAGTGGTCGGTCCCGACGGCTCGACGGCTCCCGTCGACGACGAGGGTTACGGAGCGATGGCCGAGCGGATGGACTCCCTGGCCCGTGATCAGCCCGGCTACATCGGCATCGAGTCCGCCCGTGGAGCCGACGGCTTCGGCATCACCGTGAGCTACTGGGAGACCGACGCCCACGCTGCGGCGTGGAAGCAGGTCACCGAGCACCTCGGGGCTCAGCTCCTCGGCCGCGAGCGCTGGTACGAGGGGTACGCCACGCGAGTGGCCACCGTCATTCGCTCGTACGCGTGGCAGCGTGCCCGCGGGTGAGCCGCCCGACGAGCCGCGGGCAGTCGCGGTCGGTCGCCGGTGAACGGGGGTGCCGTCGCAGCGATGTACCGTCGAGCCCATGACCATCGACCGTGCCGCCGCCGACAAGCTCCTCACGACCACGCGGTCGGTTCGCAAACGCCTCGATCTCACGCGGCCCGTGCCGATGACACTGATCGACGAGTGCATCGAGATCGCGATGCAGGCCCCCACGGGCACCAACGCCCAGAACTGGTCGTTCGTGGTGGTCACCGACCCGGCCAAGCGTGCCGCGATCGCAGACTTCTATCGGCGCGGCGGCGAGATCATGAGCGGTCAGGGCTATCCGCCGCCGCTGCCAGCGGGAGATCCTCGTGAACACGTGATGCCGAAGGTGATGGAGAGCGCCAGCTATCTGGGCGGCGTGCTCGATCAGGTGCCGGTGTTCGTCATCCCTTGCGTGCAGGGACGCATGGAGGCGGTGCCGATGATCATCGCCCAGGCTTCCACCTACGGCTCGATCCTTCCGGCTGCGTGGAGCTTCATGCTCGCGGCGCGCGCCCGGGGGCTCGGCACCGCGTGGACCACGATCCACCTGTTCTTCCACGATGAGGTGAGCGAGCTGTTGGGCATCCCTGCCGACTGGACCCAGACGGCCCTGTTCCCGGTGGCGTACTACACCGGCGACGATTTCAAGCCTGCTCACCGGCTCCCGGCCGCATCCATGATCCATCGGGACACGTGGGGCGCGCACTGATGACGTCGGCGCGGTCGAGCACGCTTCGAGAGCTGCTCGCCGCCGTGAACGATGGCAACGAGCACGCGATGCTGCTCGCCGCCTCCGGCGAGATCACGTACACGTATGCCCGGGCGGCGCGACGTTCCGCGCAACTCGCCAACGCGCTCGCAGCCCGCGGCGCGGCACCCGGCGATCGCGTCGCGATGCAGGTCTCCAAGTCGGCCGAGGCGATCATGGTGTACCTCGCGTGCGTGCGCGCTGGGTATGTGTTGGTCCCGATGAACACCGGGTACACGGTCGACGAAGTCGACTTCTTGGTGGCCGATGCGCAGCCGACGGTCGTGCTCGACGACGCCCGGTTGGCCGGCCTGGGAGCCGAGGCCGATGCCATGTCCACCACCTTCGTCGACCATCCCTCGACGCCGGACGAGCTGGCCGCGATCCTCTATACGAGCGGCACGACCGGTAGGCCGAAGGGGGCGATGCTCTCGCATCGCAACCTGGCGTCGAACTCGGCGAGCCTGGCCGACATCTGGGGTTTCACCGAACGCGATGTGCTGCTCCATGCGCTGCCGATCTTCCACACCCATGGGTTGTTCGTCGCCACCAACTGCTCGATCGCGAACGGCTCTCCGATGGTGTTCCTCGAGCGGTTCGACGTGGAGGAAGTGGTACGCGCGCTGCCGCGATGCACGGTGATGATGGGCGTGCCCACCTTCTACACGCGCCTGCTCGCCCACCCGGACTTCGGTGTCGAGACGTGCGCGTCGATGCGGCTGTTCATCAGCGGCTCCGCACCGTTGCTGGCATCGGTGCACGCGGAGTTCGCCGAACGCACCGGCCATGCCATCCTCGAGCGCTACGGCATGACCGAGACATCGATGCTCACGAGCAATCCACTCGACGGGGAGCGGCGCTCCGGCACGGTGGGCTTCGCCCTGCCGGGCGTGGACGTACGCGTGGTGGACGACGCAGGTGCGGTGGTCTCTCGGGGAACGGTGGGCTCGATCGACGTCCGTGGCCCGAACGTGTTCAGCGGGTACTGGCGGCGGCCGGACCTCACGGCCACCGAGTTCACCGCCGATGGCTGGTTCCGTACAGGGGACCTGGGCAGGTTCGACGACCAGGGGTACCTGCACATCGTCGGCCGCTCGAAGGACCTGATCATCTCCGGAGGTCTCAACGTCTATCCGAAGGAGATCGAGGACGTCATCGATCGACTCGAGGGGGTGGTCGAGTCGGCAGTGGTGGGCGTGCCCGATGCCGACTTCGGTGAGGCCGTCGTCGCTGTCGTGGTGTGCGCTCCCGGGGTCACCGTCGACCCCGCGGCCCTGCGGGCCGGCGTGCGTGAACGGCTGGCCTCGTTCAAGGTGCCCAAACGCGTCCACGTGGTCGACTCGCTCCCACGCAACGCGATGGGCAAGGTGGAAAAGGCCGTGTTGCGTCGGCGGTTCGAGACGGACGACGACTCGTGACCGAGCTGTGGCGCCGGTCTGCGGTCGAGCTCGCCGGTCTGCTGCGAAGCGGACAGGTGTCGGCGCGAGAGGTGCTCGAGGCACACCTGGCTCGCATCGACGAGGTGAACCCGACGGTGAACGCCATCGTCACCTTTGCATTCGACCGTGCATTCGAAGACGCCGCGCGAGCCGACGAGGCGCATGCACGTGGTGAGTCGTTGGGCGTGTTGCACGGGTTGCCCATCGCTCACAAGGACCTCGCCGACACCGCGGGGATTCGCACCACGCTGGGTTCGCCCATCTTCGCCGACAACGTTCCGCTCGTGGACGAGTTGTTGATCGCCCGGCTGCGTGCCGCTGGCTGCGTCACGCTCGGCAAGACCAACACCCCTGAGTTCGGTGCGGGTTCGCACACCTTCAACCGCCTCTTCGGTGTCACTCGCAACCCGCACGATCCGTCACGTTCGGCGGGCGGGTCGAGCGGCGGTGCGGCCGCAGCACTCGCGAGCGGAATGGTGCCGATCGCGGATGGCAGCGACCTCGGGGGCTCGCTGCGCAACCCGGCGTCGTTCTGCGGGATCGTCGGTCTGCGACCTACACCCGGCACGGTGCCCAGTTGGCCGGCGAGCGATCCCTGGGATCCGCTGGCGACCGAAGGACCGATGGGGAGAAACGCTGCCGACGTCGCGTTGCTGTTGTCGGCGATGGCCGGACCACATCCGTCGGTGCCTCTCCGCGGTGCCGCCGGACCCTTCGGCCCGATGGATCGATCGCTGGCTGGTCTGCGCGTCGGGTGGTCTGCGGACGCGGGCGGTCTTCCGGTCGAGCGGGCGGTACAGGTTGCGCTGGCGGGTGTTCCGGAGCGGCTCGGCGCACATGGTTGCGTGGTGGTCGACGCGTTCCCAGACCTGACGGGCGCGGGGCGCGTGTTCCAGACGCTTCGTTCGGTCGGCTTCGAACGCAACCTCGGCCCGCTGTACGACGTACGACCGGACGACCTGAAGGACACCATCCGGTGGAACATCGAGCTCGCACGCTCGCTGAGCGCATCGGACGTGGGAGTTGCCCTTCGTGACCGAGGGTCGTTGCAGGAGCGCGTGCGTCGCTTCTTCGAGCGCTACGACGTGTTCGCCCTCCCCACGGTCCAGGTCGTGCCGTTCCCCGTGGAGGTCGAGTGGGTCCGCGAGGTCGAAGGGGTACCGCTCGCGAACTACCTGGAGTGGATGCAGAGCTGTACCGACATCACGGTCACCGGTTGCCCGGCGATCTCCGTGCCGGCTGGTGTCACTCCTGACGGCTTGCCCGTCGGGCTGCAGTTGGTCGCGCCCCCCGGAGGCGAACTGCTGCTCCTCCAGATCGCCCACGCTCTCGACGGCGATGGAGCCCTCGACGCGCCTTCGGCAGAAGCGTCAGGACTCGCGGTCTGATCCCCGACGACCGTCGGTGCGTCGCGATCGGGCCTACGCTCGGTCCATGAGCATCGCTGTGCCACTGGACGAACTGGCCGCCACGTTGGGCGAGTTCCCGTGGGGATACCTGGTGACCGTGCGCGACGACGGTCGCGCCCAGACGTTGGCGGTGGCCACCAGATACGTCGACGGGGCGCTGGTCGCCAGCGTGGGAACGGGCACGGCGGCGAACCTGACGGCGCGTCCGAACATCTCGATGGTCTTCCCGGGTGCCACCGGCGAGGACATGAGCCTCATCGTCGACGGCGCTGCTCGGGTGGAGGGCGACCAGGTGGAGGTCAGCCCCACGTGGGCTGTGTTGCACCGCCCGGCCCTGGGTCGCGACTGACGCGAGCGGAAGCGATGCCGGGGCAGACCTGGGTCAGGTTCGCAGTTCGAGACCGAACGCAGCCTTGAACGCGTCGTAGTACTCGCCGTCGTCGGTGTGGTCGGCGAGCTCGACCCATTGCCGGTCGGTCATCGCTGCCCGACCCTCGATCAACTCGGTGCCGCCCCACGAAACGGGGTAGCGCAACTCGGGTTGATCGGTGGTGACGGCGTGATGGATGACTGCGCCCACCTCGAACGGATCGGTGGCGTTGGCCATGCCTGCGGCGTAGAACTGGAACATCCGTCGGTACGCCGCCTCGTAGGCGCCGCTCTGATTCGGAGCGTCGATGTTCTTGGCGAAGATCGCGCTCTTGGTCACGCCCGGCTCGATGATCACCACGCGGACGCCGAAGGGGGCCAGCTCTTGGGCCAGGCCCTCGCTGAGTCCCTCGAAGGCCCACTTCGACGCGACGTACGGCGATTGCGCGAGCGCGGCCATCCGGCCGGTGATCGACGTGACGTTCACGATCGCTCCTCGGCGTCGCTCGCGCATGCCGGGCAGCACCTGCTGCAGGCAACGAACTGCGCCGCAGAGGTTCACGTTCATCACATCGAGGTAGAGCGATGTAGGGCACTCTTCCGCAACTGCATTGCCGCCGACTCCGGCGTTGTTCACCAGCACGTCGACGACTCCGCCGGTGGCATCGAGGATCTGGGCGAAGCCACGCCTGACCGAGTCGTCGTCGGCGATGTCGAGCTCGACGAGTTGGATCGTGACGCCGGCGTCGGTCGCCATCGCCTGCAGCTTGGTGGCCTTCGACGTGCTGCGCACGGTGCCGAAGACGGTGTTGCCCTGGGCGGCGAGGTGGATGGCGGTGGCTCGACCGATGCCGCTGTTCGCCCCGGTGACGACGGAGATGGTGCTCATGGGCGGTCATCGTAGAGCGCTTCATGCAGCCGGGTGTCCGACGTCGTCCGGTGGAACGGCGATCTCTGCGCCGGGCTCGAACTCCTCGAACCACACCGCATCCGGATCGCACGCGATGGCCAGGCTCTGCACACGTTCGGGATGGGCGAGGATCACATCCATCAACTGCAGACCTTGGAGCATGTGGCATCTCCGGAGGGCGAAGTAACCCTGCCGGTGCCGCTCGGGTGGCGGGCCGTCGGTGGGCGACTCCGCAACGACCACCGACATCGTCTGGCAGAAGGGCACCTCGAGCGCCGGGAGGTCGAGCCGGCCGACGAACAGGCCCACAGCGGGCGGTGGATCGACGAGCATCGCCGTCACCTGTCGGCGAGCATCGAGCAACACCAGCACCTCGTTGCTGACCGACCAATCGGTGAGTTCCATCGCCAACGAGGCTGCCTCGCCGAACGAAGGGATCACCAAGGGATCGTCGGGTTGAGGCAGCCACAACCAGAACGCGTCGATGCCGTACTCCAGCTCCAGTGCGCGGCGACGTGAACGTGGCCGACCGCGATGATGTGCGGACATGGGTCCTCCCGAACAGAGTTCGTCCCCCAGGCTTCGCTGGGGGAGCAATGGTTCGGGGGAACGCGTGAACGATGCCGGCGGTCGTCGACGCACCGGCGGTGGGGAACCTATCGGTCGCCGCCGCCGACGGGATCTCGAGTCAGATGATCTCGGCGACCTTGATGCCGATGTCTTCCGGTGTCGCCATCGGCCCGAACCGCTCGATGACGTTGCCATCGCGGCCGATGAGGAACTTCTCGAAGTTCCACGAGATGTCGGCGCCACCGGTCTGCTCACGCAGCCAGGCGTACAGCTCGCATGCGCCGTCGCCATTCACCTCGGTCTTGGAGAACATGGGGAACGTGGCGTCGTACTTCGACGTCGCGAACTCGAGGATCTCGGCGTCAGTGCCAGGCTCCTGGTTCCCGAACTGGTTGCACGGGAACGCAAGAACGGAGAAGCCCTTGTCCTTGTTGTCTTCGTGGAGCGTACGCAGACCTGCGTACTGAGGGGTGAGGCCTCAAGCGCTCGCAACGTTGACGATGAGCAGAACCTTGTCGCGGAAATCGCCGAGCTCGACCGGGTCTCCGGTGATCGACGACATCGTGAGGTCGTACATGGGTGACATGAGCGGCACGCTACCCGATCGCTTCGGCACCGCGTCGATCTCGGATGTGATCGACCGCCCTGCTGCCCAGCACCAGCGCCGGGTAGGCGCAGACGATGAAGGTGGCAGCGAGCGCGTACGCCCATGGCTCGGTGAGGGGCAGTTCGAAGAGGTCCCGGCTCCACGGCATCACGAACGCCGCTGCGAAGGCGACGGCCATCGTCGAGATCAGCGCCAGCCTCAAGCGGTTGAGCGGCAGTGCCACCCGGTACAGGTTCATCAGGGCGACCGAACCTGCGACGAGCACGGCGACCGTGCGCGCGTCGTCCGAGGTGATCGCCTCGTCGAGTTGAGCGATCGCGAAGGTGCCCATCGTGGCGCCCGCGATCACCACTCCGGCGGGCACGGCCCGACCGAGCACTCGCCGGAGGAAACCGTCTCGCACCCGGTCGGCGTTGGGTTCGAGCGCGAGGAAGAATGCGGGCACCCCGATGGTGAACCAACTCAGGATCGACAGGTGGATGGGGCGAAGCGGATACGCGAGAGCGAACACGCCGGTGATCAGCGACAGGATGACCGAGTAGGCGGTCTTGGCCAGGAAGAGGCTGGCGACCCGCTCGATATTGTTGATCACCCGTCGCCCCTCGGCCACCACGGCAGGCAGCGCCGAGAAGTTCGAGTCGAGCAGCACCAGTTGGGCCACGCCGCGGGTGGCCTCGCTCCCGGATGCCATCGCGATGCCGCAGTCGGCGTCCTTCAGCGCGAGCACATCGTTCACGCCGTCACCGGTCATGGCGACCACGTGACCGCCGGCCTGGAGCGACGCCACGATTGCACGCTTCTGGTGCGGCGTCACCCGACCGAACACCGACGCGCGTTCGATGGCCGCGGCGAACGAGGCATCGCCGACCGGGGGGAGTTCCGTGGCGTTCACGTTGTCGCGCCAGTGCTCCATCCCGGCGCGCCTGGCGACCGCTGCCACGGTCATGTTGTTGTCGCCGGAGATCACCTTCAGGGTCACGCCCTGATCGGAGAAGTAGCGCAACGTCGCAGCCGCGTCGTCTCGAATGACGTCCTCCAGCACCACCAGCGCTGCGGGCCGCACCTCGGTGAGCGTCTCGGGCGGATCGAGTCGACACGCAGCGAGCACCAGCACCCTCTGCCCATTGGCGGCGTGGCGTTCGACCGCCGCCCGGACACCGTCGTCGAAGGCACCCTCGAGCACGTTCTCGGGCGCTCCGAGCACCCACGTGCCGTGCTCCGCGAATGCCATCGAGCTCCACTTCCGCGCGGAGGAGAACGGCACGCGAGACGCCAGGGTCCAGTCGGTGTTGCCCGGGTAGCGCGCCGACAGGGCGCGCATCGTGGCGTTCGGATCGGGATCGAGTCGCGCCATGGCCATGAGGACCTCGTCGACATCCCCCAGTTCGATCCGGCTGCGGTCGATCTCGCCGGGGTCGGTCGTGGGCGGCGCAGCGGTGGAGGACGCATCGGTCGCTTCGAGCATCTCGATGCCGGACACCGACATCGAGCCTTCCGTGATCGTGCCCGTCTTGTCGACGCAGAGCACGTCGACGCGAGCCAGCACCTCGATCGCCGGGAG
>JANNQK010000133.1:0-35468 GCA_031400715.1 Actinomycetes bacterium
CCAACGGTGCCGGCAAGACCACCACGCTCAAGATGCTCTCCGGGTTGCTGCACCCGTCGCACGGCGACTGTCGCGTGCTCGGCTTTCAACCCTGGCGACGCGATCGCGACTACCTCCAGCAGATCACGCTCGTGATGGGCAATCGCAACCAGTTGCAGTGGGACCTGCCGGCGCTCGACAGCTTCCAGCTGACTCGGGCGATCTACCGGCTGCCCGAGCGTTCGTTCCTCGCTCAGCGCGACGAACTGATCGAACTGCTCGACATCGGGTCGCTCGTCGACAAGCCGGTGCGGAACCTGTCGCTGGGTGAGCGGATGAAGGCCGAGATCGCCAACTCGCTGTTGCATCGGCCTCAGGTGTTGTTCCTCGACGAACCCACGCTCGGCCTCGACGTCACCATGCAACGCCGCATCCGCAGCTTCCTGGCCGACTACAACCAGCGTCATGGCGCCAGCGTGATGCTCACCACGCATTACATGGCCGACGTCGAGGCACTGTGCGAGCGCGTGATCGTGATCCACCACGGTGTCATCCTGTTCGATGGTCAATTGCGCGATCTGGCCGAGAGGTTCGCCAGTCACAAGACGCTCGTGGTCACCCTCGATGAGCCATCCGATCTCTCGGCCTACGGACAGGTGATGGAGCACACCGGCACGCGCACCACGTTGCGAATCGAGCGGAGCCAGACCGCATCGGTGACCGCACGGTTGCTGTCCGAGCACGAGGTGCGCGACCTCACGGTGGAGGACCCGCCGATCGACGACGTGATCGAACTGGCCTTCGCCAGCGGGACGGGCGAGCGGTGACCGAGGTGGTCGTAGTCGAGGGCCAGCCCCGCAGTGGTGTCCTCGACGGTGAGGAGCGCGATGGGCGGGTGCGCTCGATGGTGCGGCTGTACGCGACGCTCGCCCGCACGTCGATCATGGAGCAGTTCCAGTACCGGGCGGCGAACTACTTCTACATGATCGGCATGATCACCGAGCCTGTCATCTACCTGGTGGTCTGGTCGACGATCGCTCGCCAGCAGGGCGGAGACATCGACGGATACACGGCGGGGACGTTCGCCGCCTACTACATCGTGTGGACCCTCGTCCGGAACATGAACATCGTCTTCACGCCCTTCGGCTGGGAGGAGAGGATCCGGGAGGGGACGCTGTCGGCGCAGCTGGTGCGCCCGATCCACCCGATCCACTACGACCTGGGCTCGTTCGCCGGGTACAAGCTGGTGGTGATCGTCCTGTGGTTGCCGATCGCCGGCGCGCTGACCTTGATCTTCAAACCGGAGCTGTCTCCATCGGTTGCCCAGATCGCAACGTTTGCATTCGCGATCTGGGGGGCGTATCTGATCCGATCGTTGCTGCTCTGGATGCTCGGCATGATCACGTTCTGGACCACCCGCGTGACCGCGATCTTCGAGGTCTACTTCGCGCTCGAACTGCTGCTGTCGGGTCGGCTGCTGCCGGTCGCGTTGATGCCCGACTGGGTGCAGGACATGGCGCAGTTCCTGCCGTTCGAGTCGACCTTTGGCTTCCCCATCACCGCACTCGTCGGGCCGATCACGAACGCTGAACTGGTCGAAGGTCTGCTGCGTCAGGTGATGTGGATCGCGATCGGTGCGGTCGGGGTGAACCTGATGTGGCGCCGCGGTGTGAAGGCCTACACGGCGGTGAACGGATGAGTTCGTCACTGCCCACGGATCGTGAGCTCGATCGCCGGCGATTCGCCGGTCTCCGCCTTGCCGGCCTGCACCTTCGGGTGGGCGTGATGAACGAACTGCAGTACCGCGCCAACTTCGTGCTCCAAATGATCGAGTCGGTCGTCGCGCTGGGCACCGGACTCGTGGTGCTGGCCCTCATCTTCGATCGCACCGACACCCTTGACGGATGGACCCGTCCGCAACTGTTGGTGGTGATGGGCGTGTTCACGATGGTGGGCGGGATCATCGGGTTCGTGATCGAACCCAACATGGGCCGGGTGATGACCGACGTGCGCCAGGGCACCTTCGACTACGTGCTCACCAAGCCGGTCGATTCGCAGCTGTTGTCGGGTGTGCGCGAGTTCCGCGTGTGGCGGCTCACCGATGTGGCGCTCGGGCTGGTGGTGCTGGTGTGGGGCCTGACCGGACTCGACACCTCCTTGCGGGTCGTCGATGCCGTCGCCTTCGTGGCCAGCCTGGCCGCCGGCAGCGCCCTGGTGTACTGCCTCTGGCTGATCGTGACCAGCGGTGCCTTCTGGTTCGTGCGAATGAACGAGGTGCAGGAGTTGTTCACGGGCCTGTATCGGGCAGGGCAGTACCCGGTGACGGTGTACCCGGCGTGGTTGCGTCTGCTGCTCACCTACCTGGTGCCGATCGGCTTCGCCGTCACCGTGCCATCGGAGTCGCTCACCGGCAGGCTCACGTGGGAACGGGGCGCCATCACCGTCGGGTTCCTGGCGCTCGCGTTCACCCTCACCCGGTTCGTCTGGGTGCGCGGTACCCGCCGATACAGCGGCGCCTCCGCCTGACCGACCCGGCCTTCACTTGTCGCAGCCGTAGGCTCGACCCGTCATGAAGTACGCATTGATCTCCGACCGTCTCGATGGGCTGGGCGCCGCCAAGTGGGCGGTGCACATCGCCGGCCGCCAGCGTGCTTCGCGAGGCGACGATCTCATCTTCCTCTCGATCGGCGAGCCTGACCTGCCGCCTGCGCCGGCCGTGGTCGAGCAGGCGATCACGTCGCTTCGCGCGGGCCGCACGAAGTACACCTCCGGCAGGGGAGAGCCGGCCACGTTGGACGCAATCGCCGGCCACCTCAGCCGACGCAGCGGTCTCGACGTCACCCGCGACAACATCGCGTGCACCTCTGGCACTCAGCACGCGCTCTATGCCGCGATCAACACGCTGGTCGAGTTCGGTGACGACGTGTTGGTGCCCGACCCTCACTACGCCACGTACGAAGCGGTGGTCGCGGCCAGCGGGGCGACCTTCGTCTCGGTGCCCACCCTGCCCGAAGTGAACTTCCACCTCACCCCCGAGGCGCTCGAAGCCGCGATCACCCCCAACTCTCGGGTTCTGCTGCTCAACACGCCGAGCAACCCGACCGGGGCAGTGCTGTCGGCCGCCGAGATCGACGCAATCGGTGATGTCTGCCTGCGCCACGACCTCTGGATCGTGTGCGATGAGGTGTATGCAGAGCTCACCTTCGACGTGCCGTTCGCGTCTCCGTTCGATCGGCCTCAGCTCCGTGAGCGTTCGGTGTCGGTGGCGTCCATCTCCAAGTCGCATGCGCTCCCCGGCTTTCGCTCGGGCTGGGCAGCCGGGCCAGAGGAGTTCATCCGCCGGGTCACGCTGGTGTCGGAGACGATGCTGTTCGGCATCCAGCCGTTCCTGTGCGATGCCGTGGTGGTCGCTCTGTCGCAGCAGCACCCCGAGGTCGCCCATCAACGCAACGTGTTCCGCGAACGAGCCCAGGCGATGGTCGCCGCGCTCGCCGGTTCCGACGCGGTGAGCGTGCACATGCCGGAGGGCGGCATGTTCGTCATGGCCGATGTCCGTGCCACCGGACTCAGCGGCGAGCAGTTCGCCTGGCGCTTGCTCGAGGAGTGTGGAGTGGTGGTGATGCCAGGCGAGAGCTTCGGCTCGCGCGGCGCCGGGCACCTTCGGCTGGCACTCACCGTCGACGTCGACGTGATGACCGAGGCGTGCGGTCGCATTCGTGGGCTCGCGGAGCACCTGGTGGCCGAGCGAACGAATGCTGGGGCGCTCGCACACGTTGACAGGTCGTGTTAGGCCGCCTTACTATCTCCCGTATGGCGATCATCTGCCACTGCGAGTCGGTCCGGGACCGAGCGATCGTGAAGGCCATTCATCGCGGCGCGGAAACGTTGCCCGAGGTGCAGGCGGCCTGCGGGGCGGCGACACGATGCGGTGGTTGCGAGGGTGCAGTACTCGAACTGCTCCACCGTCACACCGAACAGCGCGTGAACGTGAGGGCTCAGTTCGGGCTGACCGCCTAGGATCGCCCCATGCGTGGCGACCCCAAAGTGATCGAGATCCTCAACGACGTGCTGACGGCGGAATTGACGGCGATCAACCAGTACTTCATCCACGCCAAGATGTGCGAGAACTGGGGTTACGGCCGGCTCGGCGAGTACGTCCGCCACGAGTCGATCGACGAGATGAAGCATGCGGATCAGATCATCGACCGGATCCTGTTCCTCGAGGGCCTGCCCAACATGCAGCGCTTGAATCCCATCAAGGTGGGAGAGACCGTGCCCGAGCAGTTCGGCCTCGATCTCGAGCTCGAGTACGTCGCGATCAAGCGGCTCAACGATGGCATCGCCTCGTGCGTGGCCGCGGGTGACAACGCATCGCGTCACCTGCTGGAAGGGATCCTGGTGTCGGAGGAAGAGCACGCCGACTGGCTCGAGGCTCAGATCAAACTCATCCGGCAGATCGGCGAACAGAACTACCTCGCGCAGCAGCTGCACGACTGATCTCGTCGTCTGGCTCCACCCCGCGGTCAGCCCCGGGTCGAACTGGGTGGGATCGGGTTCGGCCGTCTTCGCCACCCGGGCCAGACCGGCAACGCCGGGAGGAACCGTGCTCGAGTGGTAGAAGAGCACCAGGTCGCCGACGACCATCTGGCGGAGGGAGTTCCGGGCCTGGAAGTTGCGAACACCGTCCCAACCGGCCAGACCCTTGCGGTCGAGGTCGTCGTAGCTCAGCTCTTCAGACTCGCTCTTCATCAGCCAGTGAGCCATCAGTCGACCGAGGTGCCCGTCGACTCGGGCCCAGTCGACTCGGACCCAGCCGACCGCCGCGCGGCGAGCGCACGCGTGACGTCGCAGAGCGTGTCGAACATCGCGACCAACTCCGGGGTTCGCTGCGCAACCGCCGCGCGCTGGCGGACCACGGTCGCCTCGTCGCCTCGCGCGATCGGGCCGGTCAGCGCGGCGGACCCTCCGTTGGCGGCCCAGTTGTCGACCGTCGCTCGCACGAGTGGCACGAGCAGCCGTCGATCTGCACCAGTGGTGGCCAGCACGGTCTCTGCAGCATCCTCCAATGCGACGAGGAAGTTCGACGCGATCGAGGCGGCGGCGTGGTAGGCCGGGCGGTCGGCATCGGCGATCTCGAACGGCATCAGGCCGAGCGATCGAGCGATCGAGCGAGCGGTGGCGAGGGCCCGTTGCGTCGAGCCGGCCACTGCCGCACCCGCGCCGGCGAAGGTGGCGCCCGTGTGTGGCACCGTCATGAGTGGATGGAGGCCGAAGCATTCGTGTGGCGCGAGCGCGTCGAGTCCGATCGCCCCCGCGACGTGCCCGACGAGCGGTCCCCGTCGAACGACCGAGGCGGCACGGGTGATCTCGGCGTCGGGGACGGCGAGGATCACCACGTCGTACTGGCTGCCGTCGGCGGCGACACCATCGAATCCCCGACCGAACGGACCGTCCCAACTCGACAGCTCGGCGGCGAGCACGCGCCCGACCCGACCTGCACCAACGATGGCGCCACGAAGCGGCGGCTCGTCGGGCGTGGTCACGGTCGCTTCCGTCGCTCCTGGGCGGGCGCCGCCCGTGTTGCCGAGCGGGTGACCACGTCACCCGTGGTGCGGTCGAGATTGCCTGCCTTCTCTCCTGCCAACGCGTCGACGAGGCCGCGACGGATGCGCCCGGCGAGGCTCGTCTTGCGATGCGCGAGCACGGTCTGCACGACCGGCCAGCCGTCTCCCAGCTCGCCGATCAGGTCGCCGTCCGTCGTGGTCGCGCCGTGGCACACCACCACCGATCCACCATGGGTCAGACGTTGCACGCTCACCGTCGGCTGGTCGAGTGCGATCGCGAAACACGACAGGCCTGCTGAACCCGTGGAGGCGGGGTCGGTGCGGACCAACACCAGTCCACGATCGGCGAGGTCGGCGTCGGAGCTGAGCTTCGCGCCCGTGACCGACCACTGACCGCCCGTGCGCGTCGCGGTCGAGACGACACCCGCCAGATCGGTGCGCGCATCGGGTTCTGCGAACAGCACGCACCAGTTCGAGGTGCCGTCGATGATCGCCGGCAGGTATCGGTCGCGTTGCGCAGCCGACCCGTGCTGGCGCAACGTCGGGCCGATGAGGTGCACACCCTCGCCCGACAGCGGAGGCCCGATGGTGACGATGCGGCCCAGCTCGGTTTCGATGATGTTCTGGATTGCAGTGGTGGCGCCGATGCCGCCCAACGTCGTCGCCCATGTGGGAACGGTGAAGCCGGCGTCGGCGAGCCGGCGCCACCACTCGCGCACCGTGATCGACACCGACCAATTGGTGGCGATCCACTTCCGTGCGGCCGCTCGGAACGCCTCACGGTCGTGGACGGGCCAGGAGCTTCGATCGAACTCTGACATCTCGGCGACGGTACCAGGTCGATTCGCGAACCCCCGTCTACAGTGCGGACCGTGGCCGCATTGACCGAAGCTGAACGGTATCGATTCGATCTGCAGGGGTATCTGGTGCGTCGCGGTGCTCTCGCCGCCGACGTGGTCGAGTTGTTGGTCGAGGTGTGCGGCCGGCTGGAACGACCCGCGGCGAGCACCACCGTCGCCTCGCAGCGGTTCACCGACTTCCTCGCCGAGGCACCGGAGTTGCGTTGGCTCATCGATCATGCGGCGGTGTTCGAGTTGGTGCGCGAACTGTGCGGCGGAAACGTGAGGCTCGATCATGCGTATGGCATCCAGATGCTGCCGGGGACCACGGGCCTCGGGTTGCACGGCGGTGGCACTCCGTTCGATCCGTCGCAGTACTACGTGGCCCGTGGCACCCGCACGTACCACGGTCTCGTCACGGTGATGTGGGCGCTCGTCGACCACCCTGAAGGGGCGGGTTTCTGCTGCGTGGCAGGGTCGCACAAGTCATCGTTCGCGCTGCCGCACGGTGTGGACGATCTGGTGAAGCCGGTGCCGTTGAAGGCCGGCGACATGATCGTGTTCACCGAGGCGCTCACCCACGGCACGCTGCCCTGGCGCGCCGAGCACGAACGACTTGCCCTGCTCTACAAGTACGCGCCTGGACATCTGTGCTGGAGCGAGTACACGGGATGGGGACCCGAGGTGCTCGATCGGTGCAGCCCGCGTCAACGCCTGCTGTTGCAGCCACCGTCGGTGGGCCGGCACCAACCCGTCGTGTGAGCGGTGTGATCGGCGATCCCGCCTGACGGGCTCGCTGCGATCTCGGCTCGATCGGGATGTGAGACTCGGGCCATGACGGACGGGCACGACGACGGGCACGACGACGGGCAGTACGACGACTTCAGGGTCGTGTTCGACCGAGCGGGAACGCGCACTCCGACCCATCCGACGCGCCCCGAGATCCAGCTCCTGGCCGAGGACTTCTACGCCGACTTCGACGAGCTGACCAGCTGGATGCGCGCCGAGGCGCCGATGTACTGGGACGACTCCGTGGGCATCTGGGGTGCAGCGGCGCACGCCGACATCATGAGGATGAGTCGCGATTGGCGCACGTTCTGCTCGGGAAAGGGATCGCGCCCGGAGAGCTCGGTGCCGTCGATGATCAACTTCGACCCGCCCGAGCACACGCGGCGGCGCCGGATGATCTCCGCCGGCTTCACCCGCCGGCGGGTGGAGGATCACGAGCCGTACATCCGCGCGAAGGTGAACCGACTGATCGACGCCGTTGCCGATCGAGGTGAGTGCGACATCGTTGCCGACATCGCGACGCCCTTGCCGATGTTCATGATCGGCGAGCTGATGGGTCTGCCCGAATCCGATCACCACACCCTCTTGCACTGGAGTGATCTGTTCGCCACCGGGGGCAGCGAGGTTCGCGCCGAGGTGGAGCAAGCCGTGCGCGAATGGTGGGTGTACATCACCGAGAAGATCGAACAGCGGCGCGGCAGCGGAGCTGGCGACCTGGTGAGCCTGGTGGTGAATCCGGCACCTGGTGAGGAACCGCTGACCGATGTCGACCTCGTGTTCGAGACGATGCTCGTCCTGGTCGGCGGCGACGAGACCACTCGGCACGTCATCTCCGCGGGCGTTGCCGCGTTGCTGCAGCACCCCGATCAGCTGGCTGCGCTACGAGCCGATCCCTCGCTGATGCCAGGTGCGATCGAGGAGATGCTGCGCTGGGCCACACCGGTGCGGAACATGAACCGCACCGCCACCGAGGACGTGGTGGTGAACGGACAGCAGGTGAGCGAGGGCGACCGGATCCTGCTGCTGTACCCGAGTGGCAATCGTGACGAGTCGGTGTTCGCCGACCCGTTCCGGTTCGACATTCGCCGTACGCCCAACGATCACGTGGCCTTCGGCGCGTACGGACGCCATCACTGCCTCGGGGCGCCCTTGGCCCGTCTGGAGCTGCGGGTGCTGTTCGAGGAACTGCTGCGGCGCCTCGACGACCTCGAGCTGGCCACGGCCGAGCCGTTGCCTCAGCGCCGCGGGAACTTCGTGCTCGGCCTGAACCAGGTGCCCGTTCGCTTCCGGGTCACGACCTGACCACCGCCGCAAGGTGACCGCCGAGCGGCGTTTGGACGGCGAGCGCGTCGGCGATCGCGAGCACCTCTCCCAGCAGGTCGGCCGGCAACGGCACACCACGCGTTGGAGCGGGCGATGTGGTTGACGGGAGATGCCCGCCGTCGAGCAGTCCGGCCGTCACCGACACCTCGTGGCCGTCGGCGACGAAGGTGCCCGAGAACGAGCGCGCCGTCTCGATGCGTCGGTGCTGGGCCACCAGGCGCAGCACCGCATCGCAGTCGCGGCGTGCAAGTGCAGACTCGACCGGGTCGTCGCCAGCGGCGTCGATCAACACCTCGATCGCAGCGTCGAGGTCGTTGATGTCGCCGGCCGTGACGTCGCCGGCTGTGGTGTCGCCGGGCGGGGTGTCTCCTGCGGCCCGGTGCATGATCGAGATGACATCGATGCCGTTGGCTGCGAGACGGCGTAGCCCCGTGGCAGCGGCCGTCGCTGCCGCACGCGAGCTGAGCGGACCCAGGTGCCACCCGGCTGCCTCGGGCGCCCGCACCACCGTCACGCGCGCTCCACTCTTGGTCGCGTGAAGGCACACGTACGCGGCGGCGTCGCCGATCAGCTCTCGGCGGTGGGCGCGGGGTCGGTACGCGTGCAGGAGCCGCTGGCGAATCACCTCTCGTTCGATCGAGGACGCCGCGTGGTGAACCTGCCAGCCGCAGGTGTCGCGCAACACCGATGCGTGCACCGCGCTGCCGGTCTTCGTGAACAACGAACGAACGTCTCGACGCAGATCGCCAGCCGCTGCGATCCAGACCGCTCGACCACGGTCGTCGAGGCAGGCGTAGACGCCAGGCAGCCGTGGCAGTGCGGTGGTGAGGCGCAGCTTCGACGCCCACTTGTGGCCGGTCAGCGGCGCCAGCGCGCACAGATCGTCGAGCGCCACCACCCCGAACGACGAGCTGCGCTCGATCAGCAGGTGCAGCAGATCGACGGTCGCGGCTGCATCGTCGAAGGCCCGGTGACAGGGGCGGTGCTCGAACTGGAATCGCTGGGCGAGCGTGCCGAGACGGCAGTCGTCGGCCTCGTCCCGAAGCAGCGCTCGCGCGAGGTACATCGTGTCGACAGCATGGTCGTCGATCAGCAGCGGCCTCTCGGCCCGAGCGAGCGCCGCATTCAAGAAGCGGATGTCGAACGCGATGTTGTGGCCGGTGATCACTGCGTCGCCGATGAAGCCGAGCAGCGACGGCAAGACCCCATCGATGCCGGCGTGTCCGGGCCCGACGAGCGTGTGGAAGGTGCCGAGCCGCTCGCCACCGCGCACGACGATCGCACCGATCTCGGTGATGTCGTCCCACGTCGGGTCGGTGCCGGTGGTCTCGAGATCGAGCACGCAGAACGTCACCTCCGACAACGGGGTCGCGGCGTGGCAGGAGGAGCTGGACACCCCGCCAGCTGAGCACGAACAGACGTTCGCCGTCAATCACCGGCGGCCGAGCGTGTTGGTGTCAGGTGCCGAGCGTGGATCGGCAAGAGTGTGCAGATGCGCATCCTCGAACTCGACCACGTGGTGTTCCGGGTGACCGACATGGAGCGGTCGGTCCAGTGGTACCGGGACGTGCTCGGCCTTCAGGTCGTGCGCCTCGACGAGTGGCGACAGGGCACGGCTCCCTTCGTCTCGGTGCGAATCACCCCCGACACGATCATCGATCTCCAGGTGGGCGTCGTCGACGGAACCAACGTCGACCACATCGCCCTGGTGGTCGACGATGTCGACCTGGCCGTGCTCGCTGCATCGGGGCGCTTCGGCGAGATCGCCCCACCACGCCCCCTGTTCGGAGCGCGCGGGATGGGTCTCGGCATCTACGTCCGCGACCCCGACGGTCACGGGATCGAGTTGCGCACCTATCCGCCCTCCGAGACCTGACCGGTCGGAGGGCATCACCCGGACGCTGCCGGTGGGGTCGGTCAGCCGAAGACGACGGGCACGCTGCGAGGTCCGCGCACCTGACCCCCGGCCCAGGTGACCTCGGCCCCTTCGGCCACGTGGAACTCGGGGATCTGCCGCAGCCACTCCTCGATCGCGACCTGCACTTCCATGCGGGCGAGGTTCGAACCGGCGCATCGATGGATGCCTGCGCCGAAGGCCAGATGCCGGTTGATCTGTCGATCGAGCACCACCTCGTCGGCCCGGTCGAACACGGCAGGGTCGCGATTCGCGGCGGGGAAGTTCAGCAGCACCTTGTCGCCGGCACGCATCGGACAGCCTTGGAACTCGGTGTCCTCGGTGACGACTCGAGCCATCGTGACCGGCGAGTACACCCGGAGCAGTTCCTCGACGGCGGTGGGCATGAGCTCGGGTTCAGCGACCAGCCGTCTCCGGTCGTCGTGGTGCGTGGCGAGATGCCACAGCGACGACCCGATCGCCGACCATGTGGTGTCGACGCCGGCCACCAGCGTGAGCGCAGCGATGCCGAGCACGATCTCGTCGCTGAGCTTCTCGCCCTCGTGCTCGGTGTGGACCAACTCGCTGATGAGGTCGTCGCCGGGATCGGTCTTGCGTCGCTGCACCTGCTCGTAGAGGTACATCCCCACCGCTTCGCTGCCGGCCTCACGGCGCCGTTCGTCGTGGGCGAACTCGAGGACATCGCGGACCCAACCGGTGAACGACTCGCTCATGTCCTCGGGAACGCCGAGCACCAAGGAGATGATCCGCACCGGGATCTGCTGTGCATAGTCGGCTGCTGCATCGGCACGACCGTCGGCGACGAAGCCGTCGACGAGCCCACGGCACAGATCTCGGGTGATCACCTCGAGCTCTTCCACCCGCCGATGCGAGAACCACGGCAGCATCAGCCGGCGGGTCCACGTGTGCAACGGCGGATCGACCGAGATCGGTGGCAGCACCGGAATGCCGCCCGCCGATGCCGGCTTGTCGGCGGCGTCGTCGTTGTCCGGCAGGACCCCGACGGAGGCCGAGCTGAACCGGCCGATGTCGTGCGAGATGGCCATCACGTCGGCGTAGGTGGTCGGCAGCCACGAGCCGCCCCATCGGTCGGTGTGGGCGACCGGACAGCTCTCGCGGAGGTCGTCCCAGATGATGAACGGATCACCGATGTAGTCGGGATGGAAGATGTCGTAGTCGCGTGCCCAGTCGGTCACGGATTTCCCAGTCATGAGCACCCCCGTCGTCGATCCGGCTGCCTGATGCGTCGCTCCGGTCTGGACGTGAATGTACCCCGACCGCCTCGCAGCAATCGATCGGGCGGCCGGTGGCTCGGGCACAATGGGGGGATGCCGAACATCGCAACCGTGGCACTGGTGGTGCGTGAGTACGACGAGGCGATCGCCTGGTTCGTGGAGTCGCTGGGGTTCACGCTGGTCGAGGACACCGACATGGGAGATGGCAAACGATGGGTGGTGGTCGCCCCTCCGACACGCGATGGCGAGCCGGGCGCTTCGCTGCTGCTGGCTCGAGCCGTCACCGACGAACAGCGTTCCGTCATCGGTCGCCAAGGCGGCGGGCGGGTGTGGCTGTTCTTGCACACCGACGACGTCGATCGCGACCACGGCCGGATGAGCGCTGCCGGCGTGCGGTTCCGTGAGTCGCCGCGCGTCGAACCGTATGGCACCGTTGCGGTCTTCGAGGACCTCTACGGCAACCCATGGGATCTGTTGCAGATGGCCGACCAGGCGGCGGTGAACCAGTGAGCGCCGACGACACTGTCGACGGTGCAGCAGCCCCGGACCCGCACGACGAGTTCCCGCCCCGGTTCTTCACGCGGGTCGACGAGTCGCCGGACCCGGAGTTCTACACGTCGGAGCGGCTGGTGGCTCACATCGACGAGCGTGCCATCGCTGCGGTCGGGCGTCTGTACCGTCAACTCGGGATCGATGGTGCAGGGCCGGCGCAGTCCGTGCTCGATCTCATGTCGTCGTGGGTGTCGCACTTCATCGAGGCGCCTCCCGAACTGGTGGTGCTCGGGATGAACGAGAGCGAGCTGCGCGCCAACCGGCAGGCGAGTGCGTACGTGGTGCACGACCTCAACGCCTCGGCGTCGATGCCGTTTGCCGACGATCGGTTCGATGCCGCGACGTGTTGCGTCTCGATCGACTACCTCGTTCGTCCAATCGATGTGCTGCGCGAGGTAGCCAGAGTGGTGAAGCCCGGTGGCACGGTGGTGTGCACGTTCTCGAACCGCTGCTTCCCGACCAAGGTCATCCGGGGCTGGCTGGCGATCAGCGAGGCCGAACGATGCCATGTGGTCGGGCAGTACTTCCGCCACGCAGGTCTGTATCACGAGCCCCAGGCGGTGCTGTGCACGCCGGCCAACACGCACGGCGACCCGCTGTACGCGGTGTGGGCGATGGTTCGAGCGCCCGAAGGTGACGAGGCAGATCCTGGGGCAGATCCCGAGGCAGATCGCGAGCCAGATCCCGGGGCGCCGGAATGAGGTCGTCAGGTCGGGTCGAGCAACCAATCGGTCGTGCCGATCACGAACACGACATCGCTGGTCATGCCCACCAACACGCTCGTGAGGTCGCTCTGCGCCAACGACACGCAGCCGGAGGTCGGTTTCGTGGGGCCGCTCGCGCCGGTGACGTAGACGTGCCGGTGCAGGAAGATCGCGGCCGCGTACGGGATCTCGCCCGGGGCATCGCCTGACACGTCGGGTTCCATGTTCGCCCCGATCAGGGCGGCGTTGGAGTACGCCGCGATGAAGCGGGGCAAGTACTCGTCGTCGGGGCCCGAGCACGAGGTGTCGGCGCGAAGGTGTCCATAGCCCGGCGTGTTCGGTGTGGCGCCGAAGCAGTCGCCCGACCTCACCCGGCGATACGCGCCGGCGCCGACACCCGGGTCGGCCGAGTTGCCGAAGAAGGAGAAGCGCTGCCCGTCCGGAGCGGTCATCGTGGCCAGCGGGAAGACTCCTGCCGGCGTCGTACCGTCACCGCTGCGCCGGTCGAGCAACGGTCGCACCCCGGCGCGACCCACACGGGCATCCATCGCCGGACCGCAGCGCCAACCCGCAGGAGTGCGGGTGGCCACCTCGAGCGTGGCCGCCGTGTCGGTCCACGATGCGCTGCGCACGATCACCTGCATCGCCGGCTTCGGATCGCGGATCGCGATCGCCGCAGCGACGCGTTCGCAGTCGGTGGGCGGCGGCGGGTCGACGCGCACCGCAGGAACGGACGCCGCTGCCGAGTTGCCGACGGTGACCAATGCGCCGGCCGCCGACGATTCGTCGCCATCGGCCGGCATGGAGGTCGCCGGCAGGGAGGTCGCCGGCATGGAGGTCGGCGGTGTTGCGATCTCGGAGCCACAGGCCGCCACCACGAGGCCGACCCCCACGAGGCCGACCCGCACGCCCCGGAGGATCACGCGGCGATGCCGTGCTCGCCACCCCACGTGGGGCATCGTGCGCGCGGAGCGTCGTTCGGCTGCGGAGGAGCAGGTGGGAAGAGCGATACTTCCAGGCTATGACACCGAGCGCCCGGCCGTTCGTGCGGCTCGATCTGGCTGACGCCCATGATCGTGCCTGGGCCGAGCTCGGTCAGTCCGGTGCCTGCTTCTCCGGTCGTCAGCGTGTCGAGCTGGCCGGCACCGTGGTGGCCGCCTTGGCCGATCCCGAGCCGCCTCCGCCGTGGCTCGGGCCATCGCAGCTCGGCCGGCTGCCCGAGCGATGCGCCGCGCCCGAAGCGGCCCACGATGTCATCCACCGCACCGCGTGCCACGCGGGAACGATCACCGAGAGCTGGTATCGCGAGAAGGTCGATCTGGTCGGCGAGCTCGCATGGGTCGAGCTGGTGGCGATCGCGTGCACGGTTGCTGCCGTCCAGTCGTTCCGCCGCGCCGTAGGACTCGACCCTTGGCAGCTCCCGGTCGGTTGCGACGATCCACCGACGCATGAGGTCGCCCACCCGCTCGCGGTTGCCGCGATGAACTGGGTGCCGGTCGCTGCCCCGGCTGATGTCACCGCGAGTGTCGTGCAGGCCTTCACCGCGCTCCCTGCCGAGCAGGATCGCACGTGGCGTCTCGCCGCTGCTCAGTACATGAGCAACGAGGAGATGGATGATCCGCGCTTCACTCGGGGCACGCTCACCCGGCCCGAGATGGAACTCCTCGCGATGCGCGTCGCACAGCGTCGAGACTGCTTCTTTTGAACGGTCTCACATGCAGCCATGCTCAGGTGGAGCAGGCACGAGCACGGCGAATCGGTCGACCTGGACGATCTGGCGGCGTGCGCCGACGACGCCGGACAACGATGGTCGCGTGAGTTGTTCGACTTCGCGACGTCGAGCACCGGGCACGACGGCGCTGTCCTCGATCGGACTCGTGCTGCGCTCGTCGCCCGGGCGGGCGAGGCGGCGATGGTGGACGCCGCGGCAGTCATCGCCAACTTCGAGATGATGACCCGACTGGCCGACGGTACCGGGGCGCGCATCCCGCAGGACAGGGTCGACGCGAGCGCCGGCATCGTTCGAGCCTTCGGGATGGCCGATGTGCCATCCCGCCGCTGACGTTCAGGCCGCGCTGGTCAGCCCGCGTCGGGCTCCGGTTCGTCGCACGGCACGATCACCAACGGACACTCGACGTGCTTGGAGGCGGCGTCGCTCGTCGACCCCAGCAGCATCCGCGCCAGCCTGCTGTGGTGATGGCGGCCCAGCACGACCAGCTCGGCACCCTCGCTCTGCTCCGAGATCGCCTGGATCGCGCCGCCTTCGGCCACGATCGTCTCGATGACGAGATGCGGGTGGTCGGCGTTGATGGCCGCCGCCGTGACGGCCACCTCGTCGAGTGCGGCCTGGCGGACCGCTTCGATGTCGGGCCAGATCGGGTAGCCGTACATCGAGCCGGCGGTCACCGGGATGTGCCAGCTGTGGACCACCTGGAGCACAGCGTGACGGCGTTCTGCCTCGCCGGCGGCCCAGTCGACCGCGGGCTTCGACGCTGCATACGTGTCGATGCCGACGACCACCCGACGGCGCTTGTCGACCAGCTCGGCCCTATCTGTGGAGGATGCGGCCGCCTGCGCTTCGCGTGGGTGCAGCATCAGCACCGGTACCTCGGCGTGGCGCATCACCCGCATCGCCGTGCTCGGTACCGACAGGCGTGCTCCGGCAGGGATGCCACGAGTGGCCATCGCCAACATCGCAACATCCTGTGTGCGTTCGGCGTAGGCCACCAACTGCTCTCCGGCGTCGCCGTACAGGGTGTCGTAGTCCGCGTGTTCGGGGTCGGGGAGGTTCTTGCTGAGGCCCGCGAGGTAGTTGTTGTCGTTCGCGTCGGGCGGCACGTGGCCGATGCCCACCTGGAGCAATCGGATCGTCAGGCCGAGAGCGGCCGCAACGTCGACCGCGACAGGCAGGATCGACTCGGAGAGGTCGGAACCGTCGACCGCGACCGCCATCACGCGTGCATCGCTTCGCACCGCTGCGTGAGGGCCGACGACCACGATGGGGACTTCGGCGTCCCGAACGAGATCGGCGCTGATGCTCCCGAAGAGCAACTCACCGAGAGCCGTGCGGCCATGGCTTCCGACACACCAGAGCGAGTCGGTGCTGGCGAGCAGGGCCTCCACGAGCGTGCCCTCGATGTCGTCGTTGTCGGTGGTCAACACGCGAAGCGACGCGTCGAGCTGCTGCTCGGCGGCGAGTGATGTGAGGGCGGCGGTGGTCACGTTGGTGTATCGAGGAGAGGTGACCGAGACGAGTTCGATTGCGCATGAGGCACGGTCGGCGAGCGAGTGCCCGTGATCGACAGCGCTGATCGACACCTCGGAGAAGTCGACGGGGATGATGACATGCTTGATGGTCATGACCTCATGGTGCGCTCTCGTGTGACGTGCGACAAGTGCCAAGAGTCCCGGGCGCGCGAACCGTGAGATCGGTGCGATCGGTGAGCGATCAGGTGCGCGGTACCTCGCTCCAGGGGAGGTCCTTGTCGACCCGCGGCTCGCCGGGAAGCCCAAGGACCTGTTCGCCGAGGATGTTGCGCATGATCTCGCTGGTGCCGCCTTCGATCGAGTTGGCCCGAGCTCGTAGGAACGAGTGCCGGATGCCCTCCTCCATCCCGTCGACCGACAGGCTGTCGGGCCGGCGGAACGTGTAGTCGAACCCCACCAGGCCGTCTGCGCCGAGCAGGTCGATCGAGAATTCGGTGACCGACTTGTTGAACTCCGCCATCGCCAGCTTCGCGATCGACATCTCCGGACCGGGGTTGCCCGCCTTGGCTCGTTGGGCAGCTCGCACGTTCGTGAACCGTTGGGCCTCGGCCGAGCAGTACAGCTTCATGAGTGTGTCCTTCTTGGCGCCAGACCGTCGTTCGGCCGGCAGGTCCTTCCAGATCTGGATCGCGACGTCGATCGGACCTCGGCGACGGGCGCCGCCACCGCCGCTCCCGATCGCCGATCGCTCGTTCATCAGCGTCGTCAGCGCGACGCGCCACCCTTCCCCCACATCGCCGATCCGGTGCTCGTCGGGCACCCGGGCGTCGGTCATGTAGACCTCGTTGAACTCGGCCTCACCGGTGATCTGGCGCAGCGGGCGCACCTCGACGCCGGGCGCGTGCATGTCGAGCGCGAAGTAGGTCATCCCCTTGTGCTTGGGCTGATCGGGATCGGTGCGGGCGACGAGCATGCCCCAGTCACCGAGATGCGCGAGGGTGTTCCACACCTTCTGGCCGTTCACCACCCACTCGTCACCGTCGCGCACGGCGCGGCTGCCGAGGCCGGCGAAGTCGCTGCCGGCGCCCGGTTCGCTGAACAACTGGCACCACTTCTCCTCGCCGGTGAACATCGGGCGCAGGAAGCGCTGCTTGGCATCGTCGGAGCCATGCGTCGCGATCGTCGGGCCGGCGAGAGCCATGAAGAACGTCGCCGGATCCTGTGACGCAGCGCCGGCCTTGCGAACCCGTTCCTCGACGAGACGGTTCAGATCGGGACGAGCGCCGAGGCCGCCGCTGCCGACGGGGAAGTGCACCCAGGCAAGGCCCGCGTCGTAGCGGGCACCGCGGAACGATCGATCGTCCATCGACCTCGGATCGTTGGCGGCCAGCAGTGCGTCGAGGGCCGCCTCGACGCGGGCGAGGTCAGCGTCGTTGGTGATGGTCGTGTCCGTCATGTCGGAAGTCTCGCAACCGACAGCAACCCCGTCCAACCCCAACCCCCAACCCCAAACCGCGATGAGCGATGAGTGGCGGTGCGGCCCCCATCTCTCATCGCGGGTTGGTCAGTTGTCGGTCAGATCGAAGGTTTCCGACAAGCCGCTCAGCATCCAGGCGTGTTCGGCCGGGAGGGCCACCTCGAGGCGGCGGCGGATGCTCAGCGACTCGAGCAGATCGATGGCTCTCCCGCCGAGCACCACATCTGCATCGCTGTCGGTGTCGGTCCCGACGCCGCGCGAGCGCACCTCCACCCGATCGCCGATGTCGACCACGATCGACACCTCGGGATCGGTCGCCGTGACCGCCAGCACCCCGCGGCCCTCCGGCCCACGGGTGCGCGCCAGGGCCGGGCCGAGCCCTGCGGCGTAGCGCAGACATGCGGCGATCTCGTCGGCGTGTTCGTCGGCGCGGATGCCGAGCGGCACCAGCACGTCTCGTTCGTGCACCCAGGAGTCCCAAAGAGCGTGATGCGTGACCGCGCTCACGCTGATGTGGCCGGGTGGCGCCTCGGCGAGGGCCGACCACGAGTCGTCGTCGAGGGACGCCCACAGCGACACCAGTGCGTCGGTCGATGCCTGGAACCGCGACAGCAGTTCGATCGCGGGCGTCGTGTCGCCGGCGACGGAGTGGGCAGGTGATGCAACCGGGTCGAACGTGGTGAGGAAGCGGGTCGGCTCGCCGCGGAGGCCCGCTCCGATGGCGTGGAACCAGAACATGTTCGTGGAGTCGAGGTGAACGATCACATCACGGCTGGTCCATCCTGCGCATCGACTGGGATGACTCCACTGCTCGTCGGTCAACGATGACAGCGTGGCGGCGAGGCGCTGCCGTTGGCGGATCGCAGGTGCGCCGATGGCGGACGGCGGCCCATCGAGTACCAGGATCGGGTCGGGCCCGTAGTGCGGCGTCAACTGCATGGTGTCCACCCTGCCACACGAACGTCACCTGTGAACCTGGGATGCGGGTGATGCATCGGACAGCTCGCGCTACGCCGCGGCGTTGAACGCGGCGAGCACGTCGGCTGCAGCCGGGTGGGCGGCGATGTGCGCCTCGATCAGCTGGCGCTGATGAGCGGCGAACAGCTCGGGTTGGTCGACCGTGGCCCATCGAACGAGGCCGTCCCAGAATCGGCTGATCACGGCGTCACCGGCCATCGTGCCGCCGTCGGTCGTGCGGAACTGCACGTGGGCGAGCTCGCCGAGGTAGATCCGCAACGATCGAACGTGGATCTCTTCGTCGGTGCGGATGCGTCCGATGATCTCGGCGGCCTCTTCGGCTTCGGCACGCCGATCGACGAACAGGTCGCTCGTACGCAGCAACTGTTGGGCTTCGGCGAAACCGATCTCGGCGCGGAACTCGATGATCAACAGGTTCGTCAGCAACGACACGAGCCCTTCGACCATCGGTTCGATCTCGGGGATGAAGCGGGCACCCGCCTCGGGTCGCCCGATGTTCTCCGGTGGCTCCACGTCCGGGTAGGCGCCAGGGTCGAAGGCGAGGTCTCGGGCGACGAACCACATCACGTCGTGGCCACCGATCGCCTCCTCGGGAGAGCGGCCCGGTAGGCCACCCTCGTCGATGCCGTGGGCGTAGAGCAGCCCCTTGCTGAGGTGGCCGATCGCCATGTGCGAGATGTCGTCGACGATGAACGGCTGCAGGTCGGGGAAGGTCAACTCGGCGAGCAGGCGGCCCCTGGCTTCGATCTTGCCGGTGATGGTGAGGCTGTTCCAGAACGTCTCGCCGAGACCATTGCGGAGGAGCACCCGGCCCTGTTCGACGGTCGGCAGACGCATCCCGCCCAGCAACGACGCATTCGCATCGAGCAGCGCGCCACCCCGAGCCTCCAGTGCTGCCGCCCACGCGTCGAGCGCCGGCTCGCGCACCAGCGCACGAGGCGGCTGGTAGGTGCCATCGGCCAAGAACCCACCGTGCATCCGGTGGCCACCGACCACATGGGGGCGGGCATACTCGTGGTCGGCCAAGAGCTCGCCCTCGGTGTAGATCAGTGCGGCGTGCTGCTGTTGATCCGTCATGGGGCCAACGCTAGTGACAAGGGGGGACCATGCAGGAGCTGGCAGGAAGGATCGCGGTGGTGACCGGAGGCGCCTCCGGCATCGGCAAGGCGATGGCGAAACGCTTCGCCGACGCCGGCATGCAGGTCGTGATCGCCGACATCGAGGATGCGCCGTTGCAGGCCGCCGCCGACGAACTCGGGGTTGTCGGCATCCGCACCGACGTCGCCGATGCCGAGAGCGTGCAGTCGCTGGCCGACGCCGTCGTCGAGCGCTTCGGTACGGCGCACGTGCTGTGCAACAACGCAGGCGTCGGCGGTGGCGGGGTGATCTCCAGCTGCACGCTCAACGACTGGAAGTGGGTGCTCGACGTGAACCTGTGGGGCGTGATCCACGGACTCCATTCGTTCCTGCCGTTGCTGCTCGCCAACGACGACGGTGGCCACGTGGTGAACACCGCCTCGATGGCCGGTCTGACCGCATGGCCGAGCATCGGTCCGTACAACGCGTCGAAGTACGCCGTGGTCGGGATCAGCGAGACCCTCCGCGTCGAGCTGCGCGACACGTCCGTCGGCGTCAGCGTGCTGTGCCCCGGTCTGGTGAACACCAACATCTTCGAGAGCCAGCGCAACCGACCGGCCGAACTCACCAACACGACTCGCAAGCCGGGCGCCAGGGCAGCGAATGCTCAAGTGACTGCGAAGTCCGGCATGGATGCCACGGTCGTTGCCGACCACGTCCACGATGCGATCGTCGCCGATCGCTTCTGGATCATCACCCATCCCGAGCTGCTCACCTACGTCGAGGAACGAACTCGCTCGCTGCTCGATGACAGCCACCGGTAGCGTCGAGCACATGCAGTCGCGTCGCCTGGTTCTGTCGTGGGGCGCGCTCACGGCCACCTTCGCTGCCGGCTATGGCGTCATGTTCACCGTGCTCGACGACTTCCGCGACGAGTACGGCATCTCGGCCCGAGCGCTCGGTGTGGTGGTCGCGGTCGGGTTCTTCACCTCGTTCCTGGTGCAGATCTTGGTGGCGCCGATGGCCGATCGTGGGCATGCCAGACGGCTGGTGTTCATCGGCATCGTCGCCGAGGTGGTGGGTCTGTTGATCATGGCGGTGGGCAAGGACGTCTACGTGTTGGCAGCCGCTCGCGTGGTGATGGGTGTCGGTGCCGGGGCCGCGCTGCCTGCGGTGCGGCGCATCGTGATCCTGTCCGACCGAGACAACCTCGGCAGCAACGTCGGCACGCTGCTCGCCGCCGACGTGGCCGGGTTCGCCACGGGCCCTGCCATCTCCGCAGTGCTCGTCGGGCCGTTCGGCATCGCCGCCCCGTTCCTCGTGATCGCGGTCGTCACCGTCGGCTTCATCCCGATGATCATGCGAGTGCACGTCGACGAACGGCAGGTCGACGTGGGCAGCGAAGCGCGGTTCGCGTTCGATCTCCTCCGCAGCCGGCCGTACGTCGCCGCTCTGTGCATGGGCGCCGCCGTGTTCTTCATGATCGGCACATTCGATGCACTGTGGGTGATCGTGCTCGACGACCTGGAGACCGCCGAGTGGATCGCCAACCTCGGCATCGTGATGTTCGCCGTACCGATGTTCTTCCTCGGGTCGATCGGCGGCCGCCTCGCCCAGCGGGTCGGCCCGTTCCGGGTCGGCACGATCGGTCTGCTCGCCGGCGCGATGTTCCTCGTGCTGTACGGCAACGCGCCATCGGGCATCGTGATCTTCTGGATCTCGATGGTGCATGCGATCTGCGACGGGCTCACGGTCTCCAGTTCTGGTGTCGCAGTGGGCCTCGTCGCGCCGCCCGAGCGCCAAGCCGGTGCACAGGGCCTGCTCGGAGGTGTGCAGACGCTCACCGGGGGGATCGCGGCGCTGATGGCCGGCTGGTTGTACGACGTGCAGGGACGAGCGGTCGCATACGGCGTGGCCGCGGGAGCGATGGTGCTGCTGATCGCCGGTGCCCGATGGTTCGCCGGGTCGATGTTCCACGAGCGGCCGGTCATGGTTCAGCCGGTCGACGTCATCCCCACCGGTTGACGCGATCCGGCGATGCCGCTGCCGATGCCTCCGGTGCTGACGTGGCGCGCTCTGATGCGCTAGACGAGTGATCCATGGATGCACTTCCGTTGCTCACCACCGATCAGATGGCGTCGTTCGTCGCCCGTGGGTTCCTCCGCCTCGATGCCGTCGTGCCCGACGACATCAACGCTCAGGCGATGGAGGAACTCCCCACGCTGCTGCGAGCGTGGCTCGACGAGTTCCGCGGGATCACCGGCGACCGTGATGAAACCGAGGCCCCGCTCCCTCGCACCGGCACCGTGCTGCACGATGCCTATGCAGCTGAATCGGCGTTCGGGCGGATGGTGCGGGTGCCTGTGATCGCCGGGGCGATCGCCTCGCTCGTCGGGGCAGGCCCGGTGGTCGACCACCACTTCGTCCATCTCAAGATGGCTGGCGATCTCAAGGCTCAGGGACTCCATTGCGACGCGATCATCGACGAGGGATTGGGCTTCGACATCCAACTGTTCTGGTTCCCGCACGATGTCGCGCCTCGCGAAGGTGGTACCCGGTTCGTGCCGGGCAGCCATCTCCGACGAGTGAACATGGATGACGTCTCTCGCTACCAGCACCTCGCGGGTGATGAGTACTTCAGCGGTGACGCCGGCACCGTGGTGATCTTCCATCAGGGCCTGTGGCACGCGGGTGCTCCGAACCACGGCAGCCGGAACCGGGTGATGGGCAAACTGCGGCTGAATCCCACCGTGCCTCAGGTGCGCCTCTGGGACACGAGCGATCTCGACGCGCGCAATCGCAACGACGATCACATCTGGGCCCGCATGGACCCGGGCATGGTGGCCGCCACCTTGCGCGGATCGGAGAAGTGGTACGAGCCGTCGGCTCACCGCCTCGAAACCGTGCAACGGGCGACGCTGTGGCGCTACATCACCGACGACGACGAATTCGATGTCGACTGGTACCTCACCCGTACCGAACGTCGCGCCGCATTGGTCACCCCATGACCGCTCGCCAACAGGTGCTGATGCTGTGGCTCGCGAGCCCCACGCTCGACGCGCATGTGCTGGGATGGGCATTCCACGATGGCTCGGCCGGCGCGGGGCCGCAACCCGAGAGCGACCCGCCGTACCCCAGCGGCACGGCAGCCCTGGTCGATGGATGGCGCCTCCTGCAGATGTCGGCGCTCACTCCGCCGATTCCCGGCCACGAGCGCGAGGTGTCGTTCCTGAAGCACGAGTTCGTCTTCGAACGGATGGTCGACGTCGATTCATCTGCCGCCGTCGACTCCGCTCCGGGACGTGAACGGTCGATCCTCGAACACTGACCACCGGCCTCGATGGCAGTGCCGGTTGATGGATGATGGCCGGAGGGTCAGCTCTGTCGGTTGTCGGTGTTGCGACGGAGCCGTTCGGCCATCGAGCGCATCACCAACAACGCGAACGTCGGGTGATTCTGCACGAGATACGTGAACTCCGCCTCGTCGACGATGGCGACCTTGGTCGGCGCGGCCGCCACTGCGTGAAGGCTTCGCGGCGCCCGCTCGATGAGCGCAAGCTCACCGATGATGCCTCCGACGTGCACCGTCTCGACGAGTCTGAGCCCGTCGTACAGTTCGATCGAGCCCTCGAGAACGGAGAACATCGAGTCGCCGTCGTCGCCCGAGGAGAAGAGTCGCTGGCCGACAGCGAGCTCTCGGGTGAGTCGTGAGTGTCGGAACAGGTTGATCTCGGTGCTCATCGCACGCGATCCTGCTGCGTTCGTCGAGGTCGATCCAGGTTCGACACCAACTGTTCACCTGCTGCTCATCTGAGTGTCAGACGAGCCGGGTCGAGTCAGGCCGAGCGGTTCATGCCATGTCGCGCCACGCGGCGAGGCGCGCCGCGCTGTCGTCGCCAGGCACCGGAAGTTGACAGACGACTCTGAGGCTCGGCCACTCGCTCGCGGTGAGTTGCTGGTACTCGAAGACCAACGGTCCGGCACGGGGATGCGAGTAGGTGCGCAGGCGTGTCTGGAAGTGGGCGACGTCGGCCTGCGCCCACCATTCGGCGAACTCGGTGCTCGTGACCCGCAGGCGTTCGACGAGCGACACCACCCCGGGATCGGTGCGCAGCGACGCGGTGCCGGCTCGGAACTCGGCGAGGATGCGGCGCGCCTGGACGGGCCAATCCGCCAGGAGATCGCGAGCCGCCGGCTCGGCGAAGATCACCCACAGCAGGTTGCGGTCGGCGTCGGCCAGACGATCGATCATCGGATACAGCCTCGACTGGGCCCGGTTCCACGCCAAGAACTCCCATCGCGGACCGAGCACGTATGCCGGGGCCGGTTCCATCGACGTGATCAGCCGCACGAGCGCGTCGGGTGCCTGCTCGACGAGCTCCACCGCAGTCGACGGCACCGGCGCGGCGAGGGCGAGCAGGTGGCGTCTCGCCGCATCGTCGAGCTGCAGCGCGCGGGCGAGCGCCTCGAGCACGTCGACCGACGCGTTGATGCGCCGGCCCTGCTCGAGCCACGTGTACCAGGTGACCGACACCCCGGCGAGCATCGACACCTCCTCGCGGCGCAGTCCTGGAGTGCGGCGGGCGCGCCCGTGCGGCAGCCCGACATCGGCGGGCATCAGCGCGTCGCGCCGCGCCCTCAGGAATGCTCCGAGCTCGCCGCGCTGATTCACCCGCCCATTCCACCAGCAGCGAGGCCATCCCTGGTGGCACGTTTCCGGCTGCACCCGCTCGAACCGGGTGCTGCAACCACCCGTCCGAGTCCCTCGCTCCCGACCGAGTCGCACACAGCCGCCGGAGTCCCACGAGTTCCTTCGGAGTGCCAGCCACCACCCGTGGTGGTCGCTGGCACTCGGATCTGCCGGTCCTTCGACACGCACCCTTCGACACGCACCCTCCGACACGCACCCTCCGACAGGTACCCTCCGGGCATGGCGAACGGCGTAGCGACCGACGAGGGGGCCCCGCTCACCCCCGATGAACGCGCTGCCATGCGAGCCTTCCTGCAGCGAGCGGAGGTACGCCTGAGCACCATGCATCGCGTCGCGACAGCGCTGCTGTCGGGTGCGGGCATCCTGGTGCTGCTTCCGGCGCTCGAGCGCGACTCGGTCGTCCAGGTGCTGCGCACCATGTTCGTCGGCCCCATCAGTTGGTCACGCGGCCTGCTGGCGCTCGGAGTCGGCACGTCGGTCCTGCTCGCGCTCGGTGCCTTCTGGCTGCTGGTGGTCGAGCTCACTCGCTTCTACTTCCACTCGAACCACATCCGTCACGACGACGGCGAGTTCTTCACGCCGCGGTTCACCCTCACCGGTCTTCGACTGCCGAGCGATGAGCTCACCCCGCCAGCCGATCAGACCTTCGAGACGATGCACGGCTCTCCGGCCAACGTCGAGCTCCTCGTTGCAAAGAATCCCATCGCCCGCCAACGCATCGATCGCCAACTCGATGCGTACCCCGGACTCGTGCAGGCCGATGCTGCCGAACCCGACCGCGCCAGAGCCGACGCATTGTTCGAACTGACCGCATCTCGTCGCCGGACGCTCGCCGAAGAAGTCGCGAAAGTCGAGTACGGCATCGTGCGCCATGCGATCCGGTTGCAGGTGATCGTGCTGCGGTACGTGAAGGCGCTCCTCGTCATCGTCGCCACATCGCTCGCCTCGTTCGCCAGCGCAGCAGCGGTGAACGACCGGGCGGTGATCTCGGCGGCCGACGAGCGTTGGATCGCTGGGGTGCTGCTCGTGTGGGCGCCGGTCGTGATACTCGTCGTGGGTGCCCCGGCGCGCTGGCTCGAGCGCTTGCTGAAGGCCGAGGGAGCCCAGCACACCGCGCTCGGCAGAGATCATGAGCTGACGCAGGTGGAAGATGTCACGGCTCGTGCCGCAGCGTTCACCTGGGTGCTGGCCTCGGCGGCAGCGGTCATCCTGCTCGTCGACCACCCCGTCACCGACCAGGGCAGGATCATGACGATCGTCGTCATCGTCGGTTCCGCCGGTGCGATGGCGGTGCAGGGCTTCCGGCGAATCGTCCGCTCGCGTGAGCAGCTAGAAACACACACATGATCTCGTTGGATGACCTGCTGGCCGACCTGGAACAACTCGTCGGTGTCGAATCGCCGTCGCACGAACTCGACGCACTCGATCGGTGTGCAGCAGCGCTGTCGAACATCATCGAGCGGCGGCTCGGGTCGCGGCCCCACATGATCGCCACCGACGCCGGACCGATCGTCCATTGGAGCGCGGGCGGTGCACCGAGGGTGCTCGTGCTCGGCCACCACGACACGGTGTTCCCCCTCGGCACCCTGGCCAAGCGTCCGTTCACGATCGTCGATGGCACGGCGACAGGCCCAGGCGTGTTCGACATGAAGGCAGGCATCGTGCAGTCGATCCACGCGGTCGCCTCGCTCGCGGATCGTTCGGGCATCGAGATCCTGATGACGCCGGACGAGGAAGTGGGCTCCGAGGCGTCTCGGGCGCTGCTCGAAGCGAGGGCTCAGGCGTGCGGTCGGGTGCTCGTCGTCGAGCCCAGCGCCGATGGGGGAGCGCTCAAGACGGCTCGCAAGGGCGTCGGCACCTTCGAGGTCGTGGTGCACGGCAGGGCGTCCCACGCAGGTCTCGAGCCCGAGAAGGGCATCAACTCGCTCGTGGCCGCAGCGGAACTGATCGGCAGGATCGCGACCTTCGGCGATCCGCTGCTGGCCACCACCGTCACGCCCACGATGGCGACCGCCGGCACCGCCGAGAACGTGGTGCCGGCCGAGACGCGGGTGCGCGTCGACGTGCGGATCGAGGACCCCGCGGAGCAGTTCCGCCTCGAAGGAGCGATGTCCGATCTGGCCGCAGCAGGGTCATCGGTTCGCGGTGCAACGGTCGACATCCTCGGCGGCATCAATCGGCCCCCGATGCACGCGTCGGCCTCGGCGTCGCTGTTCCCCGTCGCCGAGCAGGCGGCAGCTGCGGTCGGGATCATCGATCTGCGTGGTGTCGGCGTCGGTGGGGGAAGCGACGGCAACTTCACGGCAGCGCTCGGCATCCCCACGCTCGACGGTCTCGGGGCTGTCGGCGGCGGTGCTCACGCCGATCACGAGTACATCATCGTCGACACCATGGTCCCGCGAACTCGTCTGCTGGCCGAGTTGATCGCCAGGCTCTGAGGCGATCCACGACCGTCGGCCATCGCACCGTCGAATGCGGCGAGTTCAGAGGTCGGGAGAGTCGACCGCCGGTTCGGCGTTGGTGAGCGCAGCGAGGTAGGCCATCGACTCCGCAGTGTTCATCGGCGTCGAGAAGTAGTACCCCTGGGCGTGATGGCATCCCAGTGCCCGGAGCTCGTCGAGCTGTTCGGCGGTCTCGACGCCCTCTGCGATGGCTGCGAACCCCAGCTCTCGCGTCAACGAGAGCACCAGCTGCATCAATCCCGATTCGCCATGGATGAGGCTGCGATCGATCTTGACGTAGTCGGCCGAGAACTGCTTCAGCATGGAGAGGTTCGAGTACCCCGTGCCGAAGTCGTCGATCGCGAACCGCACGCCGAGCGCTCGCAGCGCGTCGAGGCGGGGGAGCGCAGCGTTCAACTCGTCCATCACCATCTCCTCGGTGATCTCGAGGGTCAACGCCGAGGCAGGGAGCTGCGCCGACGACAACGCGTCGGCGATCACGTCGACGAGGCGATGGTCGAGCAGTTGGTTCCGCGACACGTTGACCGACATCGTGATCCGCGGAGACAGCAATCGCATCCGCGATGCGGTGTTCGTGGCCTCACGCAGGACGTACTCGCCGAAGCTCCTGGCGAACCCGGCGCTTTCGACGACCGGCATGAATTCCTTGGGTTGGAGGAGGCCGCGCACCGGATGCTGCCACCGGGCGAGGGTCTCGAAGCCGAGCAGCTCACCCGACATCGTGTTCACGATCGGTTGGTAGTGCATGTCGAACTCGCCGCTCGCGAGCGCGGCGCGAAGGTCGGCCTCGAGTTCGAGCCGCTCGTCGGCGCGAACGCGCATGTCGCGATCGAACACCGCAACACGACGGCGACCGGTGCGCTTGGCGGCGTACATGGCGAGGTCGGCTTGCTGGACGAGTTCGGAGGCACTGATGCCGCTGCCGCCGATCGCGATCCCCATGCTCATCGACACGACATGCTCGCGTCCGTCGATCACGATCGGTTGTCGC
This sequence comes from Actinomycetes bacterium, assembly GCA_031400715.1. Lineage (GTDB taxonomy): Bacteria > Actinomycetota > Acidimicrobiia > Acidimicrobiales > Ilumatobacteraceae > VFMC01. The sequence continues at coordinate 27,804 of JANNQK010000133.1, forward strand.
ACGACGTCGATGAATCGCTGGGCGATCGTGGTGGCGCCCTCGGGCGTGAGATCCTCGCGACACACGACCACGAACTCGTCGCCCCCGAGTCGGCCGACGAGGTCGTGGGCCCGGGCCGAGTCGACGAGGCGGTTCGCCACCCAGGTGAGCATCGTGTCGCCCACGCTGTGCCCGAGGCTGTCGTTCACGAGCTTGAAGCCATCGAGGTCGCCGAACAGCACCGCGACCGGGTCGCCGGCGGCGAGCGACTCCGACAGCGTCTGGAACAGCTTCTGCCGGTTCGGCAGGCCTGTCAGCAGGTCATGGCCTGCTTCGAACGCCAACCGTGATTCGAGCGCCTTGCGCTCTTCGATGTCGCGGAAGATGGCTGCAAACGCCTCGATCTCGCCGTTCGGGTCGAGCAAGCCCATCACCACGGCCGAGGTCGGGCGGCGATGGTGATGGCGGTCGAACACCTCGATCTCGCCGCTCCAGCTGCCGCCGTTGAGGATGGCTCGGAATCCGTCGTGGAACAGCATGTGGTGGTACTCGGCGGGCACCTTGTCGGGGATGTCGGCGAGCGAGATTCGTTCGACGCCGAAGAAGTCGCGGCCGGCCGGGTTCAGGTAGTCGGCATGAGGGTGCACCGAGGCGACACCGATGATGTCGCTCGTGCTGTCGGCGATGGTTCGGAACTGCTCGAGCTTGCGCCGGTTGTCGAGATCGTCGTGGATGTCCTGGAGGGTGATCGCTGCTCCGATCAGGGTGCCTGAGTCGTCGGTCATCGGAGCCGTGATCACCCTGACGTAGCGAAGTCCGAGAAAGGGATGAACCACCCTCAGGCCGCGCCTGGCCGGATGTCCGGCGGAGATGGCCTGTCGCAGGTCGTCGACCACGTGGGCATCGGCGTGGTGCACGTGCTGCAGGAGGTCCTCGAGCGATCCAGGGGCACCATCGACCTGCAAGAAGTCCGTCACGAGTGCATTCACCAAGGTGGTCCTGCCGTCGAGATCGACCGTCAAGATCCCGATCGGCGCGGTGTCGACCGACGTTCGCAGCCGGTGCTCACGATCGACCGCATCGCGTGCCGCCAGCACCGCCTCGCTCATGACGTCGCTGATCAAGCCCACCGTGATCGCGCCCGCGACCGTCGGCGTCACGCGCAGCACCACCGACCACGGACTGCCGAAGGTCTCGAAGAGGACGATGACCTGCGGCACGACCATGAAGGCGATGATCGGCCATGCCCGTCGCAGACCGAGCGCGCCTCCGTAGGCGATCGGCACGATCGTGAACCACGGGATCACGACGATCAGCCGGTCGTCGGCCAGGTGGAGCGATGTCGCGAGCAGCAGGGCGATCGCCGCGGAGGCCCGCGCCAACTGCCAGAACCGGTCGCCGGGCCACACCAGCGACATCCCTCCGGCGGCTTGTCCGAGGATCGCTGCAGTCACCAACCATGGATGGTGGAGTTGGGTGATCGCATAGACGGCGATGTGCAGCGACATGCCGACCAGGATCAGCGGCTCACCACGGCGAAGCAGGTCGCGGGCGAAAGCCGAGATGTCGCGTGCGTCCGGCGCGCCCGGCGCTCCCGGCGCTCCCGGCGCGTCGGAGAGGTCGACTCGTCGGTGCCACAGCACGCGCGAAGACACCCCGGGCTCTCCGCCACTGCGCATGGGAGCAACGGTAGGGCTGCCTCGCACCTGCGGCAAGGGCTTCCGGACCGTGACACGACAAGGAAGTGGGCCGCTTCCAGACAAAACGATCGCACCGTGGTCGAGCCGACCCCCTGGGTGGCATGCCTTGACGTGTGCGTGACGGGCGGGCACGCCGTGGTGCCCCGTGTGTCGCGAGCGACCGTCGGCAGATCGGGCGCCGCGCCTCAGTCGGAGGAGTCGGAGGAGTCGGAGGAGCCAGAGGCATCGGCGTCGTTCTCGCCGATCGCGAGCAGGCCACCGCTGCCCAACGTGCCCGCCTGGCGGTACACCTCGAGCTTGGCTCGACTGTCGTCGATGTCGAGGTTGCGCATGGTGAGCTGACCGATCCGGTCGAGCGGTCCGAATGCTTGGTCCTCCACTCGTTCCATGCTCAGTCGGTCGGGGGCATAGGTGAGGTTCGGGCTGGTGGTGTCGAGGATGCTGTAGTCGTCGCCGCGGCGGAGGCGCAGGGTCACCTCGCCGGTGATCGCCGAACCCACCCAGCGCATCAACGGCTCGCGCAGCATCAGGCTCTGCGGATCGAACCATCGGCCCTCGTACAGCAGACGGCCGAGACGGCGGCCCATCGTGCGATAGTTCTCGATCGTGTTCTCGTTGTGGATTCCCGTGATCAGGCGCTCGTAGGCGATGTGCAGGAGGGCGAGGCCGGGGCCTTCATAGATGCCACGGCTCTTGGCTTCGATGATCCGGTTCTCGATCTGGTCGCTCATGCCGAGACCGTGGCGACCACCGACGGCGTTGGCGTGCAGCACGAGATCGACCTGGCTGGCGAACTCCTGGCCGTTGATCGCCACCGGCCATCCTTCGTGAAAGCGCACCGTCACGACCTCGGCCTCGATGTGGACATCGTCGAGGTAGTGGGCGACACCCATGATCGGCTCGACGATGTCCATCGACGTGCCCAGCTCCTCCAGCGACTTGGCCTCGTGCGTCGCACCCCAGATGTTGGCGTCGGTGGAGTAGGCCTTCTCCTTGCTCGCCCGGTACGGCAGGTTGCGCTGGATGAGGAACTCGCTCATCTCGGCGCGTCCGCCGAGCTCGTTCACGAAGTCGTTGTCGAGCCACGGCTTGTAGATCCGCAGGTTGGGATTCACGAGCAAGCCGTAGCGGTAGAAACGCTCGATGTCGTTGCCCTTGTAGGTGCTGCCATCGCCCCAGATGTCGACGCCATCTTCTTTCATCGCCTGCACGAGCAGCGTGCCGGTGACGGCGCGACCGAGCGGAGTCGTGTTGAAGTAGGTCTTGCCGGCGGTGGTGATGTGGAATGCGCCGCACTGCAGTGCCATCAGGCCCTGCAACACCAGTTCGGGGCGGCAGTCCACCACGCGCGCCAGTTCGGCGCCGTACTCCACGGCGCGAGCTTGTACGTCGGGGAGATCGGGTTCGTCGGCCTGACCGAGGTCGGCCGTGTAGCAGTAGGGGATCGCTCCCTTTTCACGCATCCAGGCGACTGCAGCCGAGGTGTCGAGACCCCCGCTGAACGCGATCCCCACTCGTTCGCCCACCGGCAGCGACGTCAGCACCTTCGACATAGGCATGAGACGCTACCGGCCAGGCCTCGCGGCGACGTCGGCCGATCGGCGGTCACACGTCCGATCGCGCTGCGCTATGGTCGACCGTGACGAATCGGGACGAATGCCAACACTGCAGGAAGTGATCGCGGAGAACCGCCGCCTGCGTGCCGAGATCGACCAGCGCACAGGCGAAGTGGCCATCGTCAACAGCATTCAGCGGGCGCTCGCAGCGGGGTTGAGCCTGCAGGGCATCTACGACGCTGTCGGCGACACGATCCGGGACATCTTCCGAGACGCGACCAGTCTCGACATCCGCATCCTCGATCCGCGGACAGGGCTCGTCCAGTTCCCGTACGTCGTCGAACAGGGAGAGCGGATCGTCGTCGAACCGATGCCATCGACCGGCATCTTCGCCCACGTGGTGGCCACCGGACAGACGCTGCTGATCGACGAGCGCTTCGACGAGGAGATGAGCAGGCTCGGCGCTCCGGTCATCCCCGGCACCTCATCGGATGAGAAGTCGGCGGTGTGGGTACCGATCAGATGGGGCGCGCAGGTTCGCGGACTCGTGTCGATGACCGACTACGAGCGCGAGCACGCATTCACCACCGATCGCGTCGGCCTGCTGGAAGCCCTGGCTGGGGCGATGAGCGCCGCACTGCAGAACGCATGGCAGCTCGACGAGGTGCAGCGGCTGTTCCGGGAGAGCGAGCAACGCTCGGCCGAGCTGTCAGTGATCAACAGCATCCAGCAGGGCATGGCGGCCGAGCTCGACTTCCAGGCGATCGTCGATCTGGTGGGTGGCAAGATCCGAGAGACGATGCACACCGACGAGATCGGCATCCGCTGGTACGACGAGAGCACCGACCTCATCCACTACCTGTACGAGTTCGAACACGGGGTCCGCTTCGACGTGCCGGCGCAACAGCCGCCCGAGGGCAGCATGTGGTCTCGGATGGTCGAGTCGCGCCAGCCGATCGTGTTCCACTCGGCGACTGACTTCCAGGCTGCGGGCGTCCCGCTCGTGCCGGGAACCGATCAGTCGATGTCGATGGTGCACGTGCCGATCATCGGCAGCGACCGGGTGCTCGGCTCGATCATCGTCGAGGACTACGAGCGCGAACACGCCTTCGGCGAGTCGGAGGTGCGCCTGCTGCAGACCGTGGCCGCGAGCATGGGCGTGGCCCTCGAGAACGCCCGTCTGCTCGCCGAGACCCAGCGGCTGTTCAAGGAGAGCGAACAGCGCTCGGCCGAACTGGCCGTGATCAACACCGTGCAGCAAGCCCTCGCCGCGGAGCTCAACATGCAGGGCATCTACGACGCAGTCGGCTCCACCATTCGCGAGATCTTCGACGACGCCGACGTCGACATCCGGATCCTCGACACGCGGACGGGCATGATCGAGTTCCCGTACGTGTTCGACGCGGGCGAGCGGATCAGCATTGCGCCGTTCGCGTTGAGCGGGATCACGGCACACGTGATGGCGACGCGAGCGACGATGCTGATCGACGAGGACATCACCACTCGGCTTGCACAGTTCGGTTCGGTCACGCTGCCCGGTACGTCGTCGGGCGAGAAGTCGGCGGTGTGGGTGCCGCTGGTCTGGGGCAACGAGGCGCGCGGGGTGGTGAGCATCACCGACTACGAACGCGAGCATGCGTTCAGCCCCTCGGACGTACGCCTGCTCGAGACCCTCGGCGGAGCGATGAGCGTCGCCCTGCAGAACGCCGGTCTCTTCGCCGAGGTGCAGCAGCGGGCCGCTGAGATGGACACCGTGAACAGGGTCTCGCAGCAGCTGGCCGGCAAGCTCGACGTCGCCGCGCTGATCCAACTGGTCGGCGAGCAGATCACGGCGGTCTTCAGGGCCGACATCGCCTACGTTGCGCTCCTCGACCGCGAACGGGCGATGATCGACTTCGTCTACCAGCACGGTGAGACCACCGATCCGATCGCGTTCGGTGAGGGGCTGACGAGCCAGATCATCCGCACCGGCGAGGCGCTGATCCTCAACTCGGATGTGAACCGTCGGAGCCAGGAGCTCGGTGCCACCGTCGTCGGCGAGGAGTCACTGTCGTACCTCGGCGTGCCGATCGTCGTCGACGGCAGCAGCGAGGGTGTGATCAGCGTGCAGAGCACCACGCTCGAAGGGGTGTACGACGCTGACGACCAACGGTTGCTCGCCACGATCGCAGCCAACGTGGGGGTCGCGCTGCGCAATGCACGTCTGTTCTCCGAGGCCGAGCAGGCCCGGGCAGCGGCCGAGGAGGCCAACGATGCCAAGAGCTCGTTCCTGGCCACGATGAGCCACGAGATCCGCACGCCGATGAACGCCGTGATCGGGATGAGCGGGCTGCTGCTCGACACCGACCTCGATCCGGAGCAACGCGACTTCGCCACCACGATTCGCGACTCGGGCGACTCGCTCCTGACGATCATCAACGACATCCTCGACTTCTCCAAGATCGAGGCTGGGCGGATGGAGGTCGAAGCGCAGCCGTTCGATCTCCGCGACTGCGTCGAGTCGGCGCTCGATCTCGTCAGCGGACGCGCTGTCGAGAAACAGATCGATCTCGCTTACCTGTTCGACGACGATGTCCCGCCGGCGGTCCGCGGTGATGTCACCCGGTTGCGTCAGGTGCTGTTGAACCTGATGTCGAACGCCGTGAAGTTCACCGAGCGCGGCGAAGTGGTCGTCGACGTGGGGTCCACCGACCTCGGCGGTGGTCGCGTGTCGCTGCAGTTCACCATCCGCGACACCGGCATCGGGCTGTCGACCGCCGGGATGAGCCGGCTGTTCGAGTCGTTCTCCCAGGCCGATTCGTCGACGACACGCAAGTACGGAGGAACCGGCCTCGGACTCGCCATCAGCCGGCGACTCGCGGAGCTGATGGGGGGTCGGATGTGGGCCGAGAGCCGTGGGCTCGGCGCCGGATCGACGTTCCACTTCACGATCGAGGTGCCCACGGCCACGCTGCCACAGACAACACGGCGCGACTACGCAGGTCCGCAACACGAGCTCGAGGGTCGGCGGATGCTGATCGTCGACGACAACGCCACGAATCGCAAGGTGTTGAGCCTGCAAGGCGCCAAGTGGGGCATGTCGACGATCGGCAACGAGTTCCCTGCGGATGCACTGTGCCGGATCGAGAACGGCGAACTGTTCGACGTCGGCGTGATCGACATGCACATGCCCGACATGGACGGAGTGACGCTGGCGCGTGCGATTCGTGCGCTTCGACCGCAGATGCCACTCATCCTGTTCACCTCGCTCATCGGTCGCGAACCAGACACCGCTGGGCTGTTCCAGGCTCATCTCGCCAAACCCGCACGCCAGTCGCAGATGTTCGATGCGCTCGTGAACGTGCTCGCTCGCGACAACGTGCCCGCCGCGCCAGCCGCATCGGGGCGTCCGAGCATCGACCCAGACATGGCCGCACGCCATCCGTTGCGGATCCTGCTGGCCGAGGACAACGTGGTGAACCAGAAGTTGGCGCTGCGTCTGCTGCAGCAGATGGGCTATCGCGCCGACCTGGCTTCGAATGGCATCGAAGCCGTCGAATCCATCGAGCGGCAGATCTACGACGTGATCCTGATGGACGTCCAGATGCCTGAGATGGACGGTCTCGACGCGACGAGGCAGATCGTCAGCAGGTGGCCGGATGCCCGGCCGCGCATCATCGCGATGACGGCCAACGCCATGCAGGGCGATCGCGAGATGTGTCTCGCTGCAGGGATGGACGACTACGTGACCAAGCCGATCCGGTTGGACGAATTGGTCGCCGCCCTCGCCGGTGCCCGCCACCGAGCAGGGAGCTGACGTGGGCCCGATCGATCTCGCCGTCCTGGACGAGCTGCGCGAACAGGTAGGGGCCGAGTTCACGATCGAGCTGATCGACACCTTCCTCGAAGAGACGCCCGGCATCCTCTCCGACCTTCGTTCCGCGGCCGAGATCGCCGATGCCGATGGCTACCGTCGTGCTGCCCACTCGCTCAAGGCGAACGGTGTCACGTTCGGGGCCGCCGCGTTCGCCTCGCTCGCGCGTGACGCCGAGCTCTCCGGGGTGCACACCGATCCAGACGTGAGCAGGTCGCTTCTCGATGCGATCGACGCCGCCTATGCGGCGGCCGCGACGTGCCTCCAGGGGATCGACCGTGGTTGACACGGGGGCACGCCTGCTCGTGGTCGACGACAACAAGGTGAACCGCCTGTTGCTCGCCAGGAACCTCGAGGCCCAGGGGCATCATGTCGAGCTCGCCGAGAACGGGCGTGTCGCGTTGGTGATGTTGCGAGCATCGTCGTTCGATCTCGTGCTGCTCGACATCGAGATGCCCGAGATGGATGGGTTCCAGGTGTTGGAGGAGCTCAAGGCCGATGCGCACTTGAGCGATGTGCCGGTGATCGTCACCTCCGCTGTCGAGGGGATGGACAACGTCGTTCGGTGCATCGAGCT
>JANNQK010000134.1:0-9964 GCA_031400715.1 Actinomycetes bacterium
GCCAGTACGCCTCGCTGAAGTTCTTCCTGTACACGATGTTCGGGTCGGCCTTGATGTTGGTCGCGTTCCTGGCGCTCTTCTACCAAACGGGTCGCGAGAGCTTCGCGATCCCGTACCTGATCGAACGAGGCATCGAGATCCCCGAGACGACGGCCGTGTGGATCTTCGCCGGCATGTTCATCGGCTTCGCCGTGAAGGTGCCGATGTTCCCGTTCCACACCTGGCTGCCCGACGCCCACACGCAGGCACCCACGCAAGGCTCGGTCATCCTGGCCGCGATCCTGCTGAAGCTCGGCACGTACGGCTTCGTCCGCATCGCGATCCCCATCCTTCCCCAGGCGGCGGTCAAGTGGGCTCCGGCGATCGGCGTCCTCGCCGTGATCGGCATCATCTACGGCTCGCTCGGCTGTTTGGCGCAGACCGACATGAAGCGTCTGATCGCGTTCAGTTCGGTCGCCCACATGGGTTTCGTGATGCTCGGCATCTCCACGCTCACCGCCACGGGCATCAACGCCGCGCTCTTCGGCATGGTTGCCCACGGCCTCATCACCGGCATGTTGTTCTTCTGCGCCGGCAGCATCAAGGAGCGCTACCACACGCTCGAGATCCAGCGGCTCAGCGGCTTGTTGATCCAGATGCCCAAGCTCGGCTGGATCCTCGGCTTCTGTGCGATGGCGTCGCTCGGTCTGCCCGGCCTGGCCGGGTTCTGGGGCGAGTTCCCGGCCATCCTGGCGGCCTACCAGCCTGCACCGCAGCTCAGCGAGGAGCTGTTCCGGGTGCTGATGGTGATAGCTGCCGTGGGCACGGTGCTCGCCGCGGCCTACCTGCTGTGGCTGTACCAGCGCACAGCGTTCGGCGAGCCGAACCCCGAGTTCTCGAACCACGGCCACGCCCATGCTGTGGGTGCGGCCGCGAATGACGAGCATCACGACGACATCCACGACGTCACCGTGTTCGAGTGGATCGCCTGGACGCCGTTGCTGATCGCGATCGTCGTGCTCGGCGTGTACCCGCAACTGATGTTCAAGGTCATGGACCCTGCCGTCACCCAGCTCGTGGAAGTCTTCAACAAGTGATCGCGTCCCTCGTCGTCGCTGCCGGGGACTTCACGGCTCCGACCGTCGACTACCACGCGCTCGCGCCCGAGATCGTGCTGGCCGCCGGCATCTGCCTGGTGCTGATCGTCGACCTGTTCATCGAGGAGCGGCAGCGCTGGATCACGTCCACGCTGGCAGGGTTCGTGTTGCTGGGCGCGCTGGTCCCGGTGGTCACGCTCGCCGTCATCGGCGGCGATGTGCGCAACGCGCTCGGCGGCGGTCTGCTCGATGGCCGCTACGTGGTCGACGAGTACGCCCTCATCCTGAAGGCGCTGTTCCTCATCGCCGGATACGTCGTCGTGCTGATGAGCTCGGACGAGATCGAGAGCGGCAAGTACCACCAGGGTGAGTACTACGTGCTGTTGCTGAGCAGCGTGCTCGGCATGGTGATGATGGCGTCGGCGCGCGACCTGATCAGCATCTTCGTCGCCCTCGAGTTCCTGTCGATCCCGGCCTACATGCTCGCTGCGTGGAACAAGCGCAATGCGAAGGGCAACGAGGCGGGCATGAAGTATTACCTGCTCGGTGTGTTCGCCTCGGCGATCCTGCTGTACGGCATGAGCCTGCTGTACGGAGTGACCGGCACCACGCTGCTCAGCGACATCGGTCCGGCGATCACGGCGAACGGTCAGTTCAGCGGTGTCGAGGCGCTCGCCGTGGTGTTCGTCGTGGTCGGGTTCGCGTTCAAGGTGAGCGCGGTGCCGTTCCACCAGTGGGCCCCCGACGTGTACGAGGGAGCGCCGACACCCATCACCGCGTTCTTGAGCGTCGCGTCGAAGGCGGCCGGGTTCGTGGCGCTCACCACGATGGTGTTCCTCGCGTTCCCGCTCGCGTCGGACGTCTATCAGCCGTTCATGTGGGTGCTCGCGGTGACCTCGATGACCGTCGGCAACCTGCTCGCGTTGCGCCAGACCAACATCGTGCGCATGCTCGCGTACTCGAGCATCAGCCAAGGCGGCTTCATCCTGATGCCGCTCACCGTGGCCGGCGAGAAGGGGGTGGGCGAGTCGGTGTTGAAGGCGGTCATCGTGTACCTGGTGGTGTACGCGGTGACGAACCTGGGCGCGTTCGCCGTGGTCATCGCGGTGGCGAAGAAGACCCGCAGTGGCGAGATCTCCAGCTTCGGCGGGCTGTTCTCCTACGCGCCGGCGCTCGGCGTGTTGATGACGGTGTTCCTGGCGTCTCTCGCAGGCATCCCGCCGTTGGGTGGCTGGTTCGCCAAGTTCGGCGCCTTCAAGGCGGTCCTCGACGCCGACACCAACTGGGGGTACTCCATCGCGGTCATCGCGGCGTTGAACACCGTGATCGCCGCTGCGTACTACGTCACCGTGATGCGCGAGATCTGGATGAAGCCGGTGCCTGACGGTGATGTGACGCCCATCCGTACCCCGTCGTCCGTCCAGGCCGCACTCGTGATCACCTGTGGCGCAACGGTCGTGCTCGGTGTGCTGCCCGACCTGGTTGCGCGCTTTGGCGACCTGGCCGACCTCACCGGTGCCATCGGTCGCTGACATCCCGGACGGCGTGGGTGCCGTCGCAGACATCCGCCGAGCGATCGACGACGCCGGCGGGGTGCTGCGATTCGACGACTACGTGGCGCGTGCGCTGTACGGCCCCCACGGCTTCTACACCGGCGACGGTCGCGCCGGGCGTCGCGGTGACTTCCTCACCTCGCCCGAGGTGGGCCCGTTGTTCGGCACGGTGATCGCCAGCTGGATCGAGGCCGAGTTCGATCGGCTCGGCCGCCCTGACGAGTTCGAGGTCGTCGAGTTCGGAGCGGGCCCCGGCACGCTGGCTCGGTCGATCCTCGCCCAGTGGCGCAGTTCAGGCGTCGCCGGCCATCCGTACACCACGGTCGAGCCGAGCGCCGTTCAGCGGGCCGCTCATCCCGACGGAGTCACCGCCATCGCCGACCTCGCACACCTGGGTGGTCGGCCGATCACCGGCGTGATGATCGCCAACGAGCTGCTCGACAACCTTCCGTTCCGGTTGCTCGTGTGGGATGGCTCCTGGCGTGAGGCGTTCGTCACCGCTCCGCCTGGCGAGCCACACCGCCTCCAGGAGGTCCTCCTCCCACTCGATCCCCTCGCCGAACGACCCGACTGGCTGCCGTCCGTCGCCCCCCACGGCGCGCGCGTGCCGTGGCAGCAGATCGCCCACGACTGGGTGCGCGACACGACTTCGTCGCTCGCTCGCGGGCGGCTGGTGTGCTTCGACTACGTGACCGCACGAACGTCGGAGCTCTCGGCGATGCCCTGGCGAGACTGGCTTCGCACCTATCGAGCCCACGAGCGTGGCGGCCACTACCTCAACGCAGTGGGCGACCAGGACATCACTGCGCAGGTGGCTCTCGATCAGCTGCCCGAACCCGAGGTGGTGCGAACGCAAGCGCAGTTCCTTCAACGCTGGGGGATCTCGACGCTCGTGGACGAGGGTCGTTCCGCCTGGGAGGCCGCAGCCGCAGCGCCGACGGTCGCGGCGATGAAGATGCGCAGCCGCATCAGGGAGTCTGAGGCGCTGCTCGACGTGGGTGGGCTCGGGGGATTCCTCGCGCTCGAGTGGAGCCGTTGAGCTTCACCGCTCGTCGTCGACCGGCGTGAGAACGCCATCGGCCGCGGTCGCTTGGTGGTGAAGCTCGAACTGCAGGGGGTAGCGTCGCTCTCCTGTGGGATCTGATCAAACGGCAGGACCCGAGTCGGTCACCCTGGCGAAGGAGCTCGAAGAGCAGCACCTCGCCGAGAGGACCCTCGCGGCCGACGAGCACGAACATGTCGATGGTCACGGCCATCACACGAAGGCCGGCACCGCCATGCTGGCGCTCGGTGCGCTCGGTGTCGTGTACGGCGACATCGGCACCAGCCCGCTCTACTCGCTGAGAGAGGCCTTCAACGGCAAGGGCCACGAACTGGTCGTCGACAAGGCGAACGTCTACGGCGTCTGCTCGCTGGCGTTCTGGTCGCTCATCATCATCATCTCGATCAAGTACCTGTTGTTCGTGATGCGAGCCGACAACAAGGGCGAGGGAGGCATCCTCGCACTCACGGCGCTCGTGATGCGCAAGCGAGAGCCCAACGTCACCAAGGCAGGGCTCCTGGTCGCCCTCGGGATCTTCGGTACGGCACTGCTGTACGGCGACGGTGCGATCACACCCGCCATCTCGGTGCTCAGCGCCGTCGAAGGGCTCGAGGAAGTCAGTTCGTCGTTCGCCGGTGCCGTGATCCCCATCTCGATCGGCATCCTGATCGTGCTGTTCCTCGTGCAGAGCCGAGGGACCGGTGCGATGGGCAAGGTGTTCGGCCCGATCATGGTGGTCTGGTTCGCGACCCTCGCCTTGCTCGGCCTCTCCAAGATCATCGACGCTCCGGAGATCATCGGTTCGATCAACCCGCTCTACGGTGTGCAGTACTTCACCCACGAGCCGATGAAGGCGTTCTTGTCGCTCGGCTCGATCTTCCTCGTCGTCACCGGTGGCGAGGCGCTGTATGCCGACATGGGCCACTTCGGTCGCAAGCCGATCATGTACGGCTGGTACGGCATGGTGCTGCCGTCGCTCGTGCTCAACTACTGGGGTCAGGGCGCCTTCTTGATGGCCAACCCCGAGGTGGTCGACAAGCGCTTCTTCTTCCTGATGGCGCCCGAAGCACTGAAGCTGCCACTCGTGCTGCTGGCGACGATGGCGACGGTCATCGCCTCGCAGGCGCTCATCTCCGGTGTGTTCTCGCTCACGGCACAGGCCGTCCAACTCGACTACCTCCCGCGCATCGCGATCCGCCACACCTCGCAGAGCCAATCGGGGCAGATCTACGTCCCGCTGGTCAACTGGTTGCTGATGATCGTGTGCGTGGGGCTGGTGCTGGGGTTCCGGTCCAGCGAGCACCTGGCTGCGGCGTACGGCATCGCAGTGACGATGACGATGGCGATCACCACGCTGATCTTCTTCAAGGTGCTGGTCGATCGATGGAAGTGGGACCGGTGGAAGGCGTTCGCCGTGTGCATCCCGCTGTTCGTCATCGAGCTCGGCTTCCTCGGCGCGAACATGGTCAAGATCCCTCACGGCGGCTGGTTCGCACTCGCGATCGCAATCATCTTGATGGTGCAGATGCAGACGTGGCGGAAGGGCCGTGCCCTCGTGGCCGCGCGAATCCATCGTGGCGAGCGGCCGATCGCCGAGGTGCTCGACGAGGCGTCCGACATCAAGCGCGTGGCCGGTACGGCGGTGTTCATGTTCAAGGACCTCGGCAAGGCACCGCCCGCGCTGGTGAACAACCTGAGGCACAACAAGGTGCTCCACAAGAACACCCTGATCGTCTCGGTCGAGACCGACGAGGCCCCTCGAGTCGAGCCCGACGAGCGACACCAGATCACGAAGGTCGAACCCGGTGTGCACCAGGTACTGCTCACCTTCGGCTTCATGGAAGAGCCGGACGTCCCCCTGGCGCTGTCTCAGATCGACCACCGCGGGATCGATTTCGACCCGGAGCTCGCGACCTACTTCATCGGGCGTGAATCGATCGTCGCCGGTAAGGCACCGGGCATGCATCCGGCGCTCGAGCACCTGTTCGTGTTGTTGAACCGCGGCGCCGACAGCGCCAGCCGCTTCTTCAACCTGCCGGCCGACAAGGTCTTCGAGGTCGGGTCGCAGGTCGAGATCTAGGGAGAGAGCGTTCGGGTCGGACCTGCGAGCGACAGGCGTCCGGGTCGGCTCGCAGGTCGAGATCTCGGGAGAGCGTTCGGGCAGGTCGGGATCTCGCAGGCCTTTGCTACGGTCTGGCCCCACAAGCGTTCCGCCTGAGGGGGTACCGAGGTCATGAGCGACAACAGCTCGAATGCGATCGATGCGCTGCAGTGGGAGAACCGCAGGTTCCCACCGTCGGAGGCGTTCAAGGACCAAGCGCTCGTCGCCGGCACCTTCATGTACGACGAGGCAGCACAGGACGACGTCGGGTTCTGGGCGAGACAAGCGGCAGATCTCATCGACTGGTCAACCGACTGGCACACCATCTGCGAGTGGGATCTCCCGTTCGCGAAGTGGTTCGTGGGTGGCGAGCTCAACGTGTCGTACAACTGCCTCGATCGCCATGTGCTGGCCGGGCGTGGCGACAAGGTTGCGTTCCATTGGGAAGGCGAGCCCGGCGACAGCAGAACCGTCACCTATGCCGACCTGCTCGACGAGACGCAGCGGTTCGCCAACGTCCTGAAGGGTCTCGGTGTCGCGAAGGGCGATCGTGTCAACATCTACCTTCCGATGATCCCCGAGGCCGCCGTCGCCATGCTTGCCTGCGCCCGCATCGGTGCTGCTCACAGCGTGGTGTTCGGTGGTTTCAGTGCACACTCGTTGCGCGACCGCATCAACGACGCCGAGGCGAAGGTGCTCATCACCGCTGATGGCGGCTATCGCCGCGGCGATGTGTTCGCGCTCAAGCCCGTCGCCGATGAAGCGCTCGAGTCGACCCCTTCGATCACCGGCGTCGTGGTCGTGCGTCGCGGCGGCAACGCGGTGGAGATGCACGACGGCCGTGACCACTGGTACCACGACCTGATGACCGTGGCTGATCCCGTGTGTCCAGCAGAGCCGATGGACAGCGAACAGCTGCTGTTCTTGCTGTACACCTCGGGAACCACCGGCAAGCCCAAGGGCATCATGCACACGAGCGGCGGCTACCTCACCCAGGCCGCGTTCACGCACAAGTACGTCTTCGACCTCCACGACGACGACATCTATTGGTGCACCGCAGACGTCGGCTGGATCACCGGCCACAGCTACATCGTGTATGGCCCGCTTGCCAACGGTGCGACACAGGTGATGTACGAAGGCGTGCCCAACTTCCCCGGCAACGACCGTTTCTGGGCGATCATCGCCAAGTACGGCGTGACGAAGTTCTACACGGCACCCACCGCCATCCGGACCTTCATGAAGTGGGGCATCGAACAGCCGGCCAAGCACGATCTGTCGAGCTTGCGCGTGCTCGGTTCGGTGGGGGAACCGATCAACCCCGAAGCATGGATGTGGTACCACGAGCACATCGGTGGCGGGCGGTGCCCGATCGTCGACACGTGGTGGCAGACGGAGACGGGCGCGATCATGATCAGCCCACTGCCAGGGGCAACCACGACCAAGCCGGGATCCGCGACCTTTGCGTTGCCGGGAATCGGCATGGAGTTGGTGGACGAAAACGGTGCTCACGTCGACCGTGGCGGTGGCTACCTGACGCTCACCCGACCGTGGCCGAGCATGCTGCGCGGAATCTGGGGCGATCAGGAGCGCTATCGCGAGACGTACTGGAGTCGCTTCGATGGTCGCTACTTCGCCGGCGACGGGGCCAAGCTCGACGACGACGGCTACGTGTGGCTCCTCGGCCGGGTCGACGACGTGATGAACGTCAGCGGTCACCGCATCTCCACGACCGAAGTCGAGAGTGCTCTGGTGGCACATCCGTCGGTGGCCGAGGCGGCGGTCGTCGGCGCCAACGATCCGACCACCGGGCAAGCGATCATCGCCTACGTCACGCTTCGCGGCGGTGCCGAGGTCGACGAGCAGGTGCTGCGCGACTTCGTCGGGGTCGAGATCGGCAGCATCGCCAAGCCGAAGGCGATCTACTTCACCCCCGACCTTCCCAAGACCCGCAGCGGGAAGATCATGCGAAGGTTGTTGCGCGACGTCGCCGAGGGTCGCAACCTGGGAGACACGAGCACCCTCGCCGATGCCACTGTCGTCACCGAGTTGCAGCGCCGTGCTGCCGAGATCCCACCCGAGGACTGACCTCCCCCGTCGAAGGATCGACGGCGCCGTCGGTCCGATGTCACGAGATCCGTGTGGATCTGCTGGTGGTGGGCGCCGGTGCCCCGTTCCTCGGGGCCGCCGAGAACGCACCACAACACCCTCAAGCGGCGATCAAGACCTGCCGATACCTCCACTGTGGTGGACGGCGCAGACAACCAACCGAGCTCCGGGAGTCCGGCGGAGGTCGATCGATCGAGCGCGCCCCCCGTCCTCCGCGACAAGCCCGCCGGCTTCGACTTCAAGCTCCGCCTCGGATCGCGCGAGGAGACCAACGCGCAGCTCTCCGGTCGCGCGACGGGTGAACTGGTACAGCTCCATGCAATCGACTGGGACTCTCTGACCGCTCCGCCGGAAGAGGCACCTCGTTCGTACCAGACCGACGGAGATCTCCAGTCGATCATCGTCGAGCTCGCGAATCAGATCGCCGGGCCCGAGACGGGTTCGAATCCCGTGGTCAACGGCGCGGGCATGGGCAAGCCCGAGGTGAACAGTCCCGTGGTGAACACCACACGACCGGCCAGTGCCGACACCCCGAGCCCCCGTGCCGGATCGCCTCGGCCGTCATCGCCGTCATCTCTCGCAGATCGC
Source organism: Actinomycetes bacterium (assembly GCA_031400715.1). GTDB lineage: Bacteria > Actinomycetota > Acidimicrobiia > Acidimicrobiales > Ilumatobacteraceae > VFMC01. The sequence continues at coordinate 8,467 of JANNQK010000134.1, forward strand.
GGGCAGCCTCAGGTCGCCGGCCATGGAGAGCGAGCGACGACGCCATCGGGAGCGCTGCAGCCGGTCGCGCCTGCTGCATCTGCCTTCCCCGTCCTGTCGTTGGGAGCCGTGGCCCCGTTGGCGGACCGAGTCGACCGCACAGAACGGGCTGCTCAGAGCTCGAGCCACGATGAGCCGTCGACGAACGCCGAGGCGATCGGCGACGCGCAGACGGCACCGAACCCATCGGCAGCTGTCGACGCCCCGGTCGACGCCCCGGTCGACGCTGCGGTCGAGGCTCCTGTCCACGAAACGGTCGGGTCCACCGATGATGCCGCGCTCGCAGCGGCGACCGCCGCTGCAGTGGCTGCGGCCGCAACCCGCGCCGCTGTGGTCGAGGCGCCGGTCGCCCCGGTCGTTCCAGTCGCACCGGCTCCAGCACCGGCGACGGTCGAGCCGACGCCGGCGCCCGTCGAGGCACCACCTGCAGTACCCGCAGTACTCGCAGCACCCGTGCAGTTCGTGCCCGCCGAGAGCCTGCTCGCTGCGACAGCAGCTCCGGCTGCTGTTGTTCCGGCAGCGCCGGCACAGCCTCTGTCGCTGGCCCGGATCGAACGTCGACCCGACGCGAATCGCCCGACCACCGCGGTCGACTTCCATGCACTGCTCGGCCAGGCGGGCCTCCAGGCCCCTGCGGTGCGTCGCCGGAAGAAGCGTCATCCGTTTCGGATCATGTTCAAGCTGATCGTGTTGCTCGGCATCGTGGGCGCTGGGCTGTACTTCGGGAAGATCTATGTCCTCGACAAGCGGTGGGACACCGAACTCAAGCCGTTTGCCGAGGCGGTGTCCGCCGAGCGTCAGCTCGAGTGGAAGCGAGCGGTCAAGGTCGAGCAATTGCCTGCCGGCGAGTACGCGGTCAAGTTGGCGACCGGCTGGCTCGGCACCACCGAGGCCGAGTTGGACTCGACCGCAGCCGAGTGGCGTGCGATGGGGCTGGCAGAGGGCCGGATCGAGCCCAGCCTGATCGGCAGCGGTGCGATGAGCAGCCGTCCCGTCTTCTACGACCCGACCGACGGCATGATCTACGAACTCGAGGACACTCCGGACGACCTGCGCGAGCTGGCGATGGACCGTGCGCTCACCATGGCGCTGCTCGACCAGCACTTTGGGTGGAGCACCGAACTGGCCGGGCTCGCGCCGGCGGAGCAGATCGCTGTGAGGGCGTTGTTCGATGGTGATGCTCTGTCGACCGCGATGGCGATCATCGACCCGAGTGAGTCCGACAGCGCCGACCTCGTCGAGCAGGTGAACCGGATCGTGGTCGATCATGCCGAGGACGCTGTCGGCGCACCGCGGTATGCGGTCGACCTGGTCGGTGCTGCCGGCGAGGGTCAGTTGCAGCATGCCGTAGTCGGGATAGCCGGAGTAGCCGAAGCTGGCAACATCCACGTCGGTCATGCTGATGCCTGAGCCGAACTGCAGTTTGTCCTGGGCCGAGTCGCCGGAGGCATCGCCCACG
>JANNQK010000135.1:0-15725 GCA_031400715.1 Actinomycetes bacterium
CCTCGGCCATCTGTTCGTCGGCGGTGCCCACGAGCAACACCTGGCCTTCCCACCGGAACGGGATGCCTGCGTCGGCAAGCGCGATCGACACCGTGTCGATCTCGGCTGCCGACCAGTCGGCCAGGTCGTACTCGGTGGTGGGCTCGTCGTCGGCAAGCGCGATCGGCGCTGGACGGACATCACCTTCGAACACGTCACCGGCATCGGCGGCGTCACCCGGGTCGGACACGATGCCCAGCACCGCCTCGATCCGTGCGATCAGTTCATCGGCCGCTTGTTCCATGTGCTCGGGCACGATCAGCTCGTTGCCGTCCCACGCATGTGGGATCTCGGCGTCCGCCATCGCCGCGGCCAGCTCTGCCTGTTGGTCGAAGTCCCATGCCGTCATGTCGTAGTGGACCTGGGTGGCATCGGGGTCGTTGGGGTTCCAGTCGGTCATGGCCGTCCCGTCGAAAGTGGGATCGGGAGGGGCCGATCCACGTCGCCGACGCTATCGCTCAGGGGTTGCCGTGGACACGTGCCGCCCGAGGAAGGCAGCGATCCGCTGGTACTCGTCGATCTGGCTGTCCCGTCGCCGGAACCCATGCCCCTCCGTTGGGTACACGACCAGTTCCACGTCGGCACCGGCAGCGCGCATCCGCTCGACCAGCACCCGGCTCTGCCCCACCGGCACCACCGGGTCGTCCTCTCCGTGCAGCACCAGCAGCGGTGTGGTGAGGCGATCGGCGAACCAGGTGGGCGAACGATCGCGGGCACGCTCGTCGATCTCCGGCGCCGGCGGCGGCTCGCCGATGAGCGTGCGCGTGTAGTGACGTTCGAAACGATGGCTGCGCTCCGCCAGGTCGGCCAGGTCGGCGACCGGGTACGCGACGACGGCTGCTGCTGCGAGCCCCGGATGGTGCCGCAGCACGCCGAGCACGGTGAACCCACCGGCGGATCCACCGATCAGCACCGTGCGCTCGGGCGTGGCGAGACCGCGCCGATGCGCGTGGACGACCGCATCTGCGACGTCGGAGACGTCGAGCTCGCCCCACCTCCCCCGCAATGCCTGCTGATAGCCGCGCCCGTGCCCGGTGCTGCCACGGTGGTCGGGGACGAGGATGTCCCAGCCCTGCGCACGCCAGTACGCCAGGCGGGGCATGAACGTCACCTGCCACTGATCGGTCGGCCCGCCGTGCAGCCAGCAGATCAGGCGTGCCGGGTCGCCTTCGTCGCGCTGGGACGACTCGGCGCGGTAGAGCCGGGCGTGGATGATCCCTCCATCGACAGAGGGCACCTGGACGGTGATCGGTTCAGCGAGCACCTCGCGATCCCACGCGACGTCGGATGCGATCGCGACGACGCGCCGATGGTCGGTTGCCGTGTCGTACACCACCAGTTCGGTCGGCGTGCGCGCTCCGGATCGCAGCGCCGCGATTCGGTCCTTCGACCACGACAGCTGACCATGGACGCCGCGCCCGAGTTCGCGAACGGCACTGCCCGCACCGGACAGCGCCGACGTCACATCGACCACGCAGAGCCGGCCGAAGCCGCCCTCGTTGCGGGTGAATGCGACGTGAGCCCCGTCGGGCGACACCGCGAACGATCGCTGACCCAACCCCCATGTCGGACCCGCATGCTCGAACGGCTCGTCGACCAGTGGTCGATCTCCCCACCACACGTTGGTCCACCCGGCGTCGTCGCGCACACAGACGCGGGTGCCGTCGGGCGCGAACCGTGGCTGCTGGGTGCTGTTCGGCGGGACGAACTCGTCGCGCACGCCGGATCCGAAATCCAGGCGGACGATCCTGGCGTGGTCCCATGGCATGTCGGGCACGTTCCACGCCAGCCAGCTCACAGCGGCGCCAGAGGGCATCACCTGTGGGTCGAAACAGAAGTCGGCCGTGCCGTCGTCGAGCCGCAGCGAGTGCCCCGAGGCGACATCGACCTGCCACACCTCCGACTGGTCCAACACGTAGACCACGCGGCTGCCATGGGTCGCGTGCGGAGCCTGGACGACTCGGTCGGGTCCATGGTCGGTGAGCCGCCGAGCCGGCGACGCGGCGCCGATCCCGGCCGTCGGGCTCAGGGGCTGCCACCAGAGGTTGCCGTCGACCCCGGCATACACGATCGCTCGGTCGTCATCGGCGAAGCACCAGCAGCCACCGCCGAACCCCCGACCCACACGAGGGGCCGGGTTGGCGCTGACGATCTCGGGCCCGGCGACCGCGCCGCGCGACCCGTCGTCGCGGTCGTGGCGTTCGCCGACGAGGGTGTCGAGGTCGTATCGAGCGAGCGACGTCCCGTCGGCATCGCCGACGGCGACGACCAGCCATCGACCGTCGGACGTGAGCCGCGGTTCGGTGAGATCACGTCCACCGACGCACGCGTCGATCGGGATCGTCCGGACAGGGTGTTGCACGCTGCCGAATGTACCGACACCTGTGCGGCACCGGACCTGCAGATCGAGTCGCACGGGTCGATCGCAGCCGTTGGGGAATGAGTTTGCGCACAGCGTCGGCACCTTGCGACGCTCTTGACGGACCACTCGCCCTGCCGTCGGGCACGGTCGGCCGGTACGCAGCCCACACGATCGTCACCAACGACGGCTGGACTTCCTCGGTCGGTTGCGCCGCTCGACCGGGTCGTGCGCCCCAATGCGCGGACCGAGGCTTTCTCAGCACTGGGCGAAGCGGTACCGTGAGCGCGATGAGCGCCCCAGATCGCAACCTCGCACTCGAACTCGTACGTGTCACGGAGAGTGCAGCGCTCGCTGCGTCGCGATGGGTCGGTCGAGGCGACAAGCTCGGTGCCGACGGCGCTGCCGTCGACGCGATGCGCACCGTGCTCAGCACGGTCCCGATGGACGGCATCGTCGTGATCGGCGAGGGCGAGAAGGACGACGCCCCCATGCTCTTCAACGGCGAGCACGTCGGTGACGGCACCCGGCCGGAGGTCGACGTCGCAGTCGACCCGATCGACGGGACGAGCCTGACCGCGTTGGGTCGGGCGAACGCGATCTCGGTGATCGCGGTCAGCGACCGCGGCAGCATGTTCGACCCCGGGCCGTGCTTCTACATGACCAAGATCGCGGTCGGCCCCGATGCCGCCGGATCGATCGACATCACCGCCACCCCCACCCAGAACCTGCGATGGATCGCCAAGGCCAAGGGCGAGAGCGTGCGCGACCTCACCGTGGTGATCCTCGACCGTCCTCGCCACGAAGACCTGATCGGCGAGGTCCGCGCCAGCGGCGCCAGAGTGAAGCTGATCGGTGACGGCGACATCTTCGGTGCCATCGCGACCTCATGGCCCGATGCCGGTGTCGACGTGCTCTTCGGCATCGGCGGCACTCCCGAAGGGGTCGTTGCCGCAGCAGCGCTGAAGTGCATGGGTGGCGAGATCCAGGCCCGGCTGTGGCCCCGCAACGAAGCCGAGCGTGCTGCGTCGATCGCCGCGGGCTACGACCTCGATGCCGTGCTCACCACCGACGACCTGGTGCAGGGCGACAACGCATTCTTCGCCGCCACCGGGGTCACCGACGGCGAGTTGCTCCGCGGCGTGCGCTTCACCCCGCGAGGCGCTCAGACCCAGAGTCTCGTCATGCGCTCCCGCAGCGGAACCGTCCGACTGGTCGAGGCCCACCACCGCCTCGACAAGCTGGCCAGCTTCGCCGCAGTCGACTACAAGTAGTCGGCCCCGACGAACGACCCAGCACGGATCGCCGGCCGGGGCTGTCGTCAGCGGGGACTCCTGCCCCAGGCCCAAACCTCCGATCGAGGGTGGTCGCCGATGTCAAGGTGTTCTCAAGACCTCATCGCCCCGTGCCGATGAAGGTGATCGATATGCGTGTGCGACACATCTCTCGGCGCCGGTCGCGGCGGCTCAGCCTCCTGGTCAGGTTCGCGATCGTCAGCCTGGTGCTGCTCATCGCTGTCGGCGTCGTCCTCGGTCGGTGGCTCGGCCACGTCCAGCGTGAACGCAGCCTCGCCGATGCGGTGAAGAGCGCGCAGATCGTCGCTCGCGCAGGCATCCAGCCGCAGATCACGCCCGACGACCTCGACAACGACTTCGCACCGCTCGACGCCGACACCCGGCAGGAGCTCGACGACGCGTTCGGTTCGGCGATCAGCTCCGACGGCGTGGTCCGGCTGAAGGTCTGGAACCCTCAGCACTGGATCGTCTACAGCGACAACCCGTCGCTTGTCGGCCGCTGGTTCCCTGGTGATGAAGGCCTCGATCTGGCCCTCGCCGGTGGCGTCAGCTCGACCATCACCGATCTCAGCCGCCCCGAGGAGATGGAGGAGCGAGACTTCGGTCGACTACTGGCTGTCTACGTTCCCCTGCGCGCCACGGATGGTCGGTTCACCAACGACGGCAGCGGCGCGGTGGTGGGTGCGTTCGAGATCTACATCCCGTATGCCCCGGTCGCCGAAGCGATCGCGGCCGACCGCCGCACGCTGTACATGGCGTTGGCGATCGGCCTCGCGGTGCTCTACCTCGCGTTGTTCCGTTTGGTGGCCGGCGCGTCGCGTCGCCTGCGCCTCCAGGCCCAGCTGAACGCACACCAGGCCACCCATGACGGACTCACGGACCTCCCGAACCGCCGCCAGTTGTTGGTCGACCTGCAGGGCATGCTCGATCGGCGATACGGCGAGCGGTACGTGGCGCTCGCACTCGTCGACATCGATCGGTTCAAGGAGATCAACGACGCGCTAGGCCACCCGAGCGGTGATCTCGTGCTCCGGGCCATTGCCGAACGTTTCCGCGAGCAGATGCCCGACGCGACCATCGCCCGCATCGGGGGCGACGAGTTCGCCATCGCCGCCGAGAACCTGCCCCACGCCCAGGCAGCACTCGCGGTCGCCACCCGAATCGAAGGCGTGCTCGACGAGCCCTTCGAAGTGGCGGGCATCGCGGTGTCGGTGCGTCCCAGCATCGGCATCGCGTTGGGTCCCGACGACGGTCGCGACGCCGATGAGCTGCTCCAGCACGCCGACGTCGCCATGTACGTGGCGAAGCGGACGGGCACCGTTCGCCGTCTGTACGCACGGACCCTCGACCACTACAGCCCCGATCGCCTCTCGCTGGCCGGGGAGCTGCGCGACGCGATCGCCACCGCATCCGGCGAGGTGCATCTCGCATTCCAGCCGAAGCTGAGCCTGCGCACCGACGAGGTCAAGGGAGTCGAATGCCTCGTGCGGTGGAAGCACCCGTCGCGCGGGTTCGTCCCTCCCGCCGAGTTCCTGCCGATCATCGAGAACACCGAGCTGATCGCGCCACTCACCTGGCTCGTGCTCGACCAAGCACTGGGCACGTGCGCCACCTGGCGCCGTCACGGCCTCGAGATACAGATGGCGGTGAACATCTCCGCGCGCACGATCAGCTCTCCCGAGCTGTACGACCGGGTGACGGCCGCACTCGAGGCGTACGACCTGCCGGCGAGTTCGTTGGAACTGGAGATCACCGAGAGCGCGCTGCTCGGGGACCACCGTCTGGCATCGGAGAACGTGCATCGTCTGCGCCAACTCGGCGTGAGCATCGCGATCGACGACTTCGGCACCGGCTACGCATCGATCGGTTACCTCACCACGATGCCGATCTCATCGGTCAAGATCGATCGCTCGTTCGTCGACCGGATGTTCTCCGATCCTGCCGCCGCGGCGGTGGTGAACTTCAGCCTCGGCCTCGGCCAGCAACTGGGCCTCGAGGTGGTCGCCGAAGGCGTCGAGGACGAGCCGACGCTCGAGGAGCTCCGCCGTCTCGGATGCGACACCGCACAGGGCTACTTCATCAGCAGGCCACTCGGGGTGACGGAGTTCCTCCACTGGTTGCTCGCCTGGAGCACGCGCGATCTCACGCCGGGAGACATCGCTCCCGAGCTCGATCACGTCGACATCCCGACCGACTCCCAGCCGTACACCGGCAGTCCGTACGATCTGGTCGGCGTGTCCGCGGCGCCTTCCACGTCGCCATCACGACCCTCTGGTTCGATCGCTGCTGACCCGACCACGAGATCCACAGGTCACGCGCCGAACGGTTCGGCAGGATCGGTTTCTGCGTCACTTCCCGCCCCGCTCCCTTCCCCACTTCCGGCACCGACGCCGGATGCCGGCGGGGAGCGTCGCCGTGTCCACGACCTGCATCAATCGACCGATTCGCACGATGCGCACGATGCGGGAGATGCGGGAGATGTCGACGACTCGGACGACGACCTCCCGGTGATGCCACAGCTGGGGGGCCTCGGTGTCGCTGCGGCCACGACGACGGCTCCGGCGACGACGACGGCTCAGACCACGACGACCTTCGACGATCTGACCCCGTTGTACGAACGCGGATCGTCCTCTCCCGCGCGGCCGGCCTCCCCGTCGTCGATGTCCTCGATGTCGTCGATGTCCTCGATGTCGTCGCTGTCGTCGCTGTCGTCGATGTCGTCGATGTCCTCCGCGACCCCGCTCTCACCACCATCCGCGCCACCCGCCGCAGCAACCGATTCGGCCGGCCCGCTGTCATCCCGTTCGCCAGTGTCGAACAGTGGCCCGTTGCTCCCGGCGTTGCCATCGCTGTCGCTCACACTGCGCGGGTCCGGGTCCGGGTCGAGATCGTCGGACCGTCCATCGCCGCCGCGACCAACGACCGACGATGCATCGGAGAGCCCGTCATGAGCGTCGCCGCACGCGATGGCGGCCACCCGGTCCGCCGCGCGGCATTCGCCATGGTCGGGCTCACCACGTTCGCCGGTCTTGCCGCGTGCGGGTCCGACGACGCGATCTCGACCGTCGCCATCCCACATGTGTTCGATCTCGCCAGAAACCCGACATCGGCGATCCGCGAGGTCGACGTCGCACGCGAGAACGTGATGGCAGCCGATCTGCTCCGGAACCGACTGGAGAAGGAGCTCACCTGGCACGGCGTGACCTTGGTGCAGGTGATGCGGGCGGCGCACGCGGGCGACCCCTCGCTCGACGCCTGGGTGCAGAAACTGATCGCCAACACCGACGACATCACCGCCGCGATCGGTGTCGTCTTCGGCCCGGTCGAGGCGCGAGCGTTCAACCAGCAATGGGCGCAGCACACACAGTTCCTGGTGGACTATGCCGTAGCGATCTCACGCGATGACCAATCTGGAGCTCAACTCGCACGCGACCAGCTCAGGACGTACGCGCAGGACTCCGGTTCGTTCTTCCAGACGGTCACCAGCTCGCGCCTGCCCGCCGATGCGGTACGCGAACTGCTCGAGACCCACATCACGCACATGCTCGGCATGATCGATGCCGTCGACGTCGACGACGCCGCAGGGGCGCTGAGTGTGGCCCTCGAGGACAATGCCTACCTCTCGCAGATCGCGCAAGCGGTGTCGGCTGCGATCGTGGGTCAGGACAGCCGAGCCTTCCCGGGCGAGCTGGAGACCGACGTCTCGCTCTACTGCTCGATCGTGACCAAGGAGACGGGCAGCTACCTGCTCCGCGAGCTCTTCGTGCCGAGCGACGGTTCCGCCTCTGCGACCCAGTTCGAGACAGCGACGGGCTCTTCGTTGAGCACCGTGATCGGCGTGATCGATCAGCTGCAGGCCGATGAACCGGAACTGGTCGCCGAGAGTGCCGATCTGGCGCTCACGCGGGCGTTCGATCACGCCCGGCCACCGGCCCCCTGAACCGGGTCGAACCGTTCAGCGCTGCACCAGGCTCGACAAGCGTCGGGTGATGCCTCGGGGAGTCACCCCGGTCGCCGATGCCAGGCCCTTGTAGACGATGCCCGGCACCGACATCGCCCTGCCTCTGGCGACGTCGCCGAGGCCCGCCTTGGCAACCTGTTCCGCCGTCAACCACGCAAAGGACGGATAGCTGCTGGCGTAGGACTCGCTGTTGCTCACGCTCTGGAACTCGGTGCGCGTGAGTCCGGGGCACAGCACCGTCACGTGCACACCGGTGCCGCGTGCCTCTTCGTGGAGACTCTCGGTCAGGCTGGTCACGTACGCCTTGGTGGCTGCATAGACCGCCAACTTCGGCGCTGGCTGGAAGCTGGCCACGCTGCTGACGTTCAGGAGGTACCCGCGCCCACGCGGCACCATCGTCGAGAGCGCGGCGTGACTGAGCCGCGTGAGCGCGCCGACGTTCAAGGAGATCTCGTCGTCGAGGCGATCGGGATCGAGTGCGTGGAAGTCGCCGGACGAGCCGAAACCGACGTTGTTGACGACCAGGTCGATCGGTTCGCTCGCGCTCGCGACGCGTGCCGCAACAGCTGCAACTCCCGCGTCGGTGGTGAGGTCGGCCGCCATCACCTCGATGTGCGAATGAGCCTCGGCGAGCTCGCGCAGGCGGTCGACCCGGCGGGCCACGATCACCTGCGGAACACCGGCATCGGCGAGCTGATGCACCATCGCTTCCCCGATGCCGCTCGATGCGCCGGTGACGAGGGCGGACGTGAAGGGAAAGCGGGCGGTCATGATCGGGAGGGTACCCGCATCGACGCTTGAGGCACCACGTCGATCGCGCCGGTCACCTCGACCGACGCGCAGGGTCAGTGAGCGCCCGCTGCCCCGCCGATGCCGCCCGTTGCATTCAGGCGCGCGTGTGCCCGGGCCAGCGACGCAGCGGCCTCGGCATCGTGCTCGCGGCGGAGCAGTTCTTCGGCCCGCTCCTTGGCGAGGACCGCCCGGCCACGGTCGATCTGGTCGGCCATCTCCGCTGCATCCGACAAGATGCTCACCGTCATGCCGCTCACCTGGACGAAACCGCCGTGCACGGCGACATCGAGCACCGACCCGTCTGCCAGGGTGATGCGAGTGTGGTTCTCGGTCAGGGCACCGAGAAACGGGGCATGTCCGGGCAGGAATGCGATCTCGCCACCCCCGAGGGTACGCGTGATCACCTGGGTGGCCTCGCCCGAGAAGAGAACCTTCTCGGGCGACACGACCTCGACCTGCATGGTTGCCATGATCAGGCCGCGCCTTCCTGCAACGCCTTCGCCTTGGCGAGCACCTGCTCGACGCCGCCCACGTTCAAGAACGCCTGCTCGGGCACGTCGTCGAGGTCGCCACGAACGATGGCTTCGAAGCTCTCGACCGTCTCGGCGACCGGCACGGTCTCGCCGCTGACGCCGGTGAACACCTCGGCCACGTAGAAGGGCTGCGACAAGAAGCGCTGCACCTTGCGTGCTCGCGACACGGTGAGGCGGTCCTCCTCGGACAGTTCGTCGAGGCCGAGGATGGCGATGATGTCCTGCAGCTCCTTGTACCGCTGGAGGATCTCCTGGGTGCGCCGAGCGACGTCGTAGTGACGCTGACCGACCACTTCGGGCTGCAGGATGGTGGAGGTGGACGCCAGCGGATCGACGGCGGGGTAGATGCCGAGCGATGCGATCTGACGGCTGAGCTCGGTGGTCGCGTCGAGGAAGGTGAAGGTGGTGAACGGTGCCGGGTCGGTGTAGTCGTCGGCAGGCACGTACACGGCCTGCAGCGAGGTGATCGAGCGGCCGCGCGTCGAGGTGATGCGTTCTTGCAGCTGGCCCATCTCGTCGGCGAGCGTCGGCTGGTATCCCACTGCCGAAGGCATACGGCCGAGCAGCGTCGACACTTCGGAACCCGCCTGGACGAACCGGAAGATGTTGTCGACGAACAACAACACGTCCTGGTTCTGCACGTCACGGAAGTACTCGGCCATGGTGAGAGCCGACAGGGCGACGCGCAGTCGCACTCCGGGCGGCTCGTCCATCTGACCGAACACCAACGCCGCCTTCTCGAACACGCCCGACTCGGTCATCTCGATCATGAGGTCGGTGCCCTCACGGGTGCGCTCACCCACGCCGGCGAACACGGACACGCCACCGTGGTTCTGGGCGACACGGCGGATCATCTCGGTGATGAGCACCGTCTTGCCCACGCCGGCACCGCCGAACAGGCCGATCTTGCCGCCGGCGACGTACGGCGTGAGGAGGTCGATGACCTTGATGCCGGTTTCGAACAGTCGCTTCGACGGTTCGAGCGCAGCGAAGTCGGGGGCCGGACGGTGAATGTCCCAGCGCTCGATGTCGGCGAAGTCGGCGTTGTCGCCGTCGAGCACCTCACCCCAGACGTTCCACACATGACCGAGGGTGCGGTCGCCGACGGGCACGTTGATGCCTCGGCCGGTGTCTCGAACCGCGGTGCCACGGGTGAGGCCGTCGGTCGGCTTCATGCATACGGCGCGGACGCGGCTGTCGCCGAGTTGCTGAGCGACCTCGGCCAGGATCACCACCGGCTTGCCTTCGATGTGCACGGTGAACTCGAGCGCATGGTTGAGCTCGGGCAGTGATCCGCGGGGGAACTCGACGTCGATCACGGGGCCGGCGATGCCGACGACGCGTCCGTCCTTGTTGTCCGTTTCCGTCATGGTCATGGGAATGCTGTCCTTGTTTCTCGTTGCGCTCGGAAAATCACTTGCCGTACTTCTGGGCCTGGAACGTTCGGGCCTGTTCGACCCAGTGCTCGCGCTCGGCGCGGCCGGGGAAATCGATCTCGTCGCCGATGCGGGCGGCTTCTTCAGTGGACCACGCCGCGATCTGGGCGAAGGTCGTGATGCCCTGCTCGCGGAGATGCGTCCCGATCACCGGTCCGATCCCGACGATGGCTTCGATGTCGTCGGCCTCGAGCACCCCGACCGCGGTCGCGGCCGGCGTCCGGAAGCTGTTCAGGTCGAGGCCCGCATCGAACCCGTCGTCCGACAGCGGCCCGAGCGTGATGTGGTGTGCCTTCTTGGCATCGCCGCCTAACGCTTCAGCACCGCTGACGATCTCCATGATCTCGGTGGTGATCGAGTCCTGGCGGGCACGGTTCATGATGCGGCTGAGGTTCTTGATCAGTTCCTCGGCGTTGTCGGTCGCGCTCTTCATCGCCCGCTGACGGAACGCGTGTTCACTTGCGGCCGCGTTGAGCAGCGCTGCGTAGATGCGAGCCTCGACGTAGCGGGGCAGGAGGGTGTCGAGGATGGTGCCCGGGTCGGGCTCGAACTCGAAGTCGGCAGCCACTCCCGCCGCATCGACGCCCTTGCCGTCGCCACCCACCACGGTCTGACGGTCGAGCGGGACGAGCGGTCGACGCAGCACCTCTTGTGAACCGGCGGAGATGAAGCGGGTGTAGACGATCTCGACCCGGTCGACCTCTCCGCTGACGTACATCTCCATCACGCGCTGGCCGATGGCCTTGGCATGTGCGTAGGTGGGGTTGTCGCTGAATCCGGAGTACGTGGCGGCGAGCGCGTACCCGCGGAACCGGAAGTACCCCTCGGCCTTTCGACCGACGGCGATCACGGTGTAGTCGGCGCCGTTCAACACGCCGGCCTTGATCTCGCCTTCGGTCGCACGTTGAACGCCGGCGTTGTAGCCACCGCACAGACCGCGATCGGCGGTGATCGCGATGTAGGCCACCTTCTTGATCGTGTCGCGGCCGGACAGGAGTGGCGACTGCGATGCGCCACCCGCGGCCGCGAGGTCCTTCACGACCTCGGTGATCTGCTCGCTGTACGGCACGGCGGCGGCGACCCGCTGCTGAGCCTTGACGATGCGGCTCGCCGCGATGAGTTCCATGGCGCGCGTGATCTTCTTCGTTGCTTGGACGCTGCGAATGCGTCCTTTCAGAATGCGCTCCTGACCGCCCGCCATGACTACTCCGTTGCCAAGGTCTTGGTGCTCTGGGCCTCGCCGAGCGCATCGGCATCGGTGGCCATCGGGTCTGCCGCACGGGCGGCAGCCAGGTCGGCGACGAAGCGCTCCTTGAATGCCGCGACGAGGTCGCCGAGCTCTGCGGGGACATCGGCCTTGGCATTGGCACGCATACCTGCGAGCAGGCCACCCTGGGTGGTGCGCATGTGCTCGAGCAGCTCGGCTTCGAACCGGCGGACCTCGTTGACCGGCAGGCTGTCGAGGTAGCCCTTGGTGCCGGCGAACACGACCACGATCTGCTCCTCGACGGGCATCGGGCTGTTGAGCGGCTGCTTGAGCAGCTCGACCAATCGGTACCCGCGCTCGAGCTGGGCCTTCGAGATCGCGTCGAGCTCGGATCCGAACGTGGCGAACGCCTCGAGCTCACGGAACTGGGCCAGGTCGAGCTTCAGCGTGCCTGACACGCCCTTCATCGCCTTGATCTGCGCTGCGCTGCCCACGCGAGACACCGAGATGCCCACGTCAACTGCCGGACGAACACCGGACTTGAACAGGTTGTCCTGCAGGTACACCTGCCCATCGGTGATCGAGATCACGTTCGTGGGGATGTACGCCGACACGTCGCCGGCCTTGGTCTCGATGATCGGCAGAGCGGTCATCGAGCCAGCACCGCGATCATCGGAGAGCTTGGCGGCACGCTCGAGGAGACGGCTGTGCAGGTAGAAAACGTCGCCGGGGTACGCCTCGCGGCCCGGTGGGCGGCGCAGCAGCAACGACACCTGACGGTAGGCCTCGGCCTGCTTGGAGAGATCGTCGTAGACGATGAGCGCATGCTCACCGTTCTCCATCCAGTGCTGGCCGATGGCGCAGCCACCGTACGGAGCAAGGTACTTGAAGGGAGCCGGGTCGGACGCCGGGGCAGCCACGACCACCGTGTACTCCAGTGCCCCATGCTCACGCAGCGTCTCGACGGTCTGGGCGACCGTCGAACCCTTCTGGCCGATGGCCTCGTAGATGCACTTCACACCGAGGCCGCGCTGGTTGATGATCGCGTCGACGGCGACGGTGGTCTTGCCGGTCTTGCGGTCGCCGATGATCAGCTGACGCTGGCCACGGCCGATCGGGGTCATCGCGTCGATCGACTTGATGCCGGTCTGCAACGGCTCGTGGACGGGCTTGCGGCCCATGATGCCAGGGGCCTGGATCTCGACGCGGCGCTGGATGCCACCGACGATGTCACCCTTGCCGTCGATCGGCTGACCGAGGGCGTTCACCACGCGGCCGAGCATCGCATCGCCGACGGGCACGGAGAGGATGCGGCCGGTCGCCTTCACCGTCTGGCCCTCTTCGATGTGATCGGCATTGCCCAACACGACGGCACCGATCGACTCCTCGTCGAGGTTCAGTGCGAGGCCGACGCTGCCGTCTTCGAACTCGAGCAGTTCGTTGACGGCGCAGTCGGGAAGACCACTGACGCGGGCGATGCCGTCGCCGACCTCGGTGACGCGGCCGACCGTGCGTGCCTCGAGAGAAGGCTCGAAGCCCTCCAGGTTCTTCTTCAGCGCGGCGGCGATGTCACCGGCGCTCAGCGTGAGTTCTGCCATGTTGTTCGTGTCCCTCGTGTCCTGGGGTTCCCTGATGGGTTTCGTGCTTCTCCGCGCCTCTAGAGGCGCGACTTCAACTGATCGATACGGGTGCGGACGCTGCCGTCGATGACGGTGTCGCCGATGGTGGCCACCAGCCCGCCCAAGACGGACGGATCGACGACGACCTTCAGGTTGACCTGCTTGCCGGTGGCGTTGGCGAGGGCCGCCGCGAGGCGATCCTCCTGGTCCTTCGTGAGCGCCACGGCGCTGCGCACCTCGGCGAGCTCGAGGTTCTTCGACGACGAGGCCCGATCGACGAGCTTGTCGACGATCGCCGGCAGATCGCGGCCGCGACCCGAGCCGATCACCATGCTCACCAGCTGCACCGTGGTGCTGGTCGCCTTGCCACCGAGGAGATCCTCGACGATCGCCTGACGCCGTGCGGCCGGGATCTGCTCGTCGGTCAGCGCGTTGCGAAGCGAGTCGGACGACTCGTAGCTGCGGGCGAACCGGAACAACTCGTCTTCGACCTCGTCGATGGTGCCTTCAGCGCGGGCGATCTCGAACAGCGCCCGTGCGTAGCCGTCGATGCGGTTGTCGCTCACTTGGCTCCTCCCACTCTCGTTGCTCCGCCGTTCGATGCCCCGACTCGGGAGATGAAGCTCTCGATCAGCTCCTGATGCGTCGCGTCGTCGAGCGAACCGGAAACGACATGGTCGACTGCCGCGTTCGACAGACGGGCGATCTCGGCGCGCAGTTCGTCACCGGCGCGACTGCCGGTCGCGGCGATCTCGGCCACGACGCGCGCTTCGATGTCGCGCAGCTCGTGCTCGACGCGGACTCGACCATCTTCGATGACGGCTGCCGCCTGCGCATCGGCTTCGGCCAGGATGCGGGCACGTTCTCCGGCGATGTCGCCCTTGGCGGCACGAATCTGCGTCGCTTCCGCAGCTGCTGCGGTGCGTGCTTCTGCGGCGCCGTCGAGCTCGCCCTGGATGCGCGCCGTACGGGCAGCCATGCTCTTTTTGATCGCGGGCCCGGCGAACTTCACCAGCATTGCGAAGATGATCAGCGCGGCGAGGCCGCCCCAGATGATCTCCGGCGTCTCCGGCAGGATCGCCTTCGGCGTGACGCAGGTGTTCTCCGAGTCGATGCCGCACTCGGCCATCGGACGGACGATGATTCCCAGAACGTTCATCGTGCCATCACCTCGTTGACCACCTTGGAGACCACGGCGGCGTCGGGTCGACGTCCCGTCGCCAGTTCGCCGGCGCGGCCGGCGACGTCGGCAACTGCGGCGTGGATCTGGTCGCGCACCGCAGCCTTGGCCGCGTCGGTCTCGGCCTGTGCCGCCGCACGACGTTCGGCGAGCTGCGCGTTGAGGACCTTGACCTTCTCCTGGCGCTCGGCCTCGAGCGTCTGGCGGGCTGCATCGACCTTGGCCGCTGCTTCGGCCTTCACGGCTGCCAGTTGGGCTTCGTAGTCCGCCACCTCGGCGCGAGCCGAGGCACGCTCGGCGTCGGCCTGCTCGTGGTCGGCGCGGATGCCGGCATAGCGCGCGTCCATGCCCGACTTGAGGCGCGGGAACAGGTAGAAGCGCATCAGGAGGGCAAAGACGATGAACGATCCGGCGCCCCAGTACAGCTCTTTCAGCTCGGGAACGATCGGGCCGGGCCCTTCGCCCACCTCGACACCGGATTCGGCGGCGAGACGTACGGCGAGCCCCTGGAGATGATTGACGACGGTCAACACATCAGCTCCATTCGGGTGGTTTTCTGGTGGTTTCGGACATGGATGAGAACTCAGTCGATGCGACCGCCAGACCGGTGGACGGCCAGCCGGTCATGCGGTGACTGTCAGAGACCGATGAGGATGAAGACCACGAAGCCGATGAGGGCCAGGGCTTCGGTGAAGGCGATGCCGAGGAACATGGTGGTACGCACCATGCCGGCAGCTTCGGGCTGGCGGGCCATCGCCTCGACGGACTTGCCGACGAGGTAACCGATGCCGATGCCGGGGCCGATGGCCGCGAGACCGTAGGCGAAACCGGCCGACGTGGCGGCTGCGGCTGCCTTGTCGGCGTCGGCCTGCTGCTGGTCGAACGCCGCTGCGAGGACCTGGCTCAATGCTTCCATGTGACTATCTCCTGTATGAGGTTTCTGGGTAGATCTGGATTCTGGGTGGAGCTGGATGAGGTGGAGGACGGGAACGATCAGCGCATGACCGATCGGTGGTTGGGCTGATCAGTGCTCGGGGTGAGCGGAACCGCCGATGTACACGGCGGTGAGGATGGTGAAGATGTAGGCCTGCAGGAAGGCCACGAGCACTTCGAATGCGGTGAGGAACACCAACATGAAGAAGGGCAGGATCGCCATCGGCTTGAGCAGCAGCTGCTGGGTCTCGGCGGTGACGAGCGCCTGCGTGAGCAGTGCGAAGGTCACGAGCAGGATGTGGCCGGCCAGCATGTTGGCGAAGAGTCGGACCGTCAGCGAGAACGGACGAACGATGATGTTCGAGATGAAC
>JANNQK010000136.1:0-2357 GCA_031400715.1 Actinomycetes bacterium
GGTCTCCCCGGCGTCGAGCACGTGTTCGACGACGCGAACATCTCGCGCATCCTCGCCGGCCAGCAGTTCATCGGTTCGCTCCCGGAGGCCGCTCGCGCCCGGATGGCCGACATGCACATCACCCGTCTCGTGAAGAGCGAGTCCGGCGGCGCCAGCTTCGAGACGATCGACGATCCGGCTGAGGTGATCAAACTCGCCGGTCGCCATGCCCCGATCGACATGGTCGAGCAGTTCGCCCTCGACACGGCCCGCGACGAGGCCCTCGACTCGACGACCCGCCTGGCGATCGGAGCGGGTTTCGACGCCCTGCGTGACGCGGGCATCCCGCTGGTCATGCGGTACAAGACCACCACGCTCGGCAGCCAGTTGCCCGACCGTTGGGGGCTTCCCGATTCGATGCGCGACGACACCGGCGTGATCTTCGCCAGCGCGTTCCCCGGCCTCGATCGCTTCGCCGAGGACATCGAGGCGTACACCGCTGATCGGGCTCGTCGCGAACACCTGCTCGCGCTGGAAGGTCTCCGGACCCAGATGGATGGCACGGAGGCAGCTGCGACCGAGGTCGACCGCCTGATCGCCGTCTTGAACGCCGAGCGAGAGGCCCACCCGTACAGCTTCGATCGCCGCTTCCTGTTCCGCGTCCTGTCGATGGGCCACTCGCAGTTCGCCGAGATCATCGGCGCCAGGGGCCCGAACACCCAGGTCAACGCGGCGTGTGCCTCCACCACGCAGGCGGTCTCGCTGGCAGAGGACTGGATCCGCGCCGGGCGCTGTCGCCGGGTGGTCGTGGTGTCGGCCGACGACGCCACCGGCGACTCGCTGATGCCATGGATCGCCAGTGGTTTCCTCGCCAGCGGTGCCGCTGCCACCGACGAACACGTCGAGGACGCGGCCACGCCGTTCGATCGACGTCGCCACGGGATGATCGTGGGTATGGGCGCGGCTGCGCTCGTGGTCGAGTCGGCGAGCGCTGCACGCGAACGCGGGATGCAACCGATCTGCGAGATCCTCGGAGCGATCACGGCCAACTCGGCATTCCACGGAACGCGACTCGACGTCGAGCACATCGGTGCCGTCATGGAGGCCGTCGTCCAACAGGCCGAGTCGCGTGGCATCGACCGCGCCGCCATCGCCGAGGAGGCGATGTTCGTCTCGCACGAGACGTACACCCCCGCCCGCGGCGGCTCCGCTTCGGCCGAGATCAACGCGCTGCGGCGTGTGTTCGGAGCGGGAGCCGATCGCGTCGTGATCACCAACACCAAGGGCTTCACCGGACATGCGATGGGCGCTGGCATCGAGGACGTGGTGGCGGTGAAGGCGCTCGAAACCGGGATCGTCCCACCCGTGCCCAACTTCCGGGAGCCTGACCCCGAGCTCGGCGACCTCAACCTGTCGCGAGGCGGTTCGCAGCCCGTGCGGTACGCCCTGCGCCTCGCAGCCGGATTCGGATCGCAGGTCGCCATGGCGCTCCTGCGGTGGACCCCCGTCGCAGATGGGCTGCACCGGGCACCCGATCAGCTCGGCTACTCGTATCGCGTCGTCGATCCCGTCGCATGGCAGCGCTGGCTCGACGTGTGCGCCGGACACGACGGTGCTCGACTGGAGGTCGACCACCGGCGGCTCCGCATCGTCGACGTCGGTGCGCCCCTCACCTCGCACCACGACTCCGCGGTACCGGTGCCCTACCGGGGCCAACTGGGTGTCGCCACCGGTCCGGCCGTGCGCTCGGCTGAGGCCTCGGCTGTGGCGGTCACCGCCGTTGCACCGGTCGCCGCACCCGCTGCGGTCACACCACCTGCGCCCGTCTCGCCAGTCGCGCCGGCTGCGGTCGTCGCGCCGGCTGTGGTCGTCGCTCCAGCCGCGGCCGGCGCGCCAGCCCCGGTTGTCGCGGTCGTCGACGAAGTCATCGACGTCGTCACCACCATCGTCGCCGACATGACCGGCTACCCCGCCGACCTGCTCGAACCCGACCTCGACCTCGAAGCCGACCTCGGCGTCGACACCGTCAAACAAGCCGAAGTCTTCGCAGCCGTCCGCGGCCACTACCACCTCGAACGCGACGAAAACCTCCAACTCCGCGACTTCCCCACCCTCCGCCACGTCGCCGCCTGGGTCCGCGACCGCGCCGGCATCCCCGCCCCAACCACACCCACCGCCGTCGCACCCGTCGCGTCAGCCCCGGTTGTCGCGGTCGTCGACGAAGTGATCGACGTCGTCACCACCATCGTCGCCGAGATGACCGGCTACCCCGCCGACCTGCTCGAACCCGACCTCGACCTCGAAGCCGACCTCGGCGTCGACACCGTCAAACAAGCCGAAGTCTTCGCAGCCGTCCGCGGCCACTACCACCTCGAACG
>JANNQK010000137.1:0-11959 GCA_031400715.1 Actinomycetes bacterium
CCGTCGAGACCGCTCGCAACGATCGCGGTGTCGGCCGCCATCGCCTCCACCAGCACCACGCCGAACGACTCGCCGTGCAACGACGGTGCACAGAACACGGTGGCGCCCTTGAGGCGAGCGATCTTGTCGGCATCGGTCACCCGACCGAGCCACTCGATACGACGGTCGTGGGCGTACTCACGTTGCAGGCGGGACGTGTCGGGTCCGGTACCCGCCACCCAGAGCCGCACGTCGTCGGGGAGCTGTTGCATCGCGGCCAACAACACGTCGAGGCCCTTGCGCTCTTCGTGACGACCGAGGAAGAAGATCGTCGGTCCATCGGTCGGGAGCGCCGCGGCGGAGGTGTACGCATCGAGTTCGACACCGTTGAAGAGCACCTCGTACTCGCCACCGATGTATCGGTGCACCAGTTCCTCGGCGTCTTTCGACACGGCGACTCGGTGTGCCAGACGGTGGCTCGCCGCCAGCACCGGCCGGCGGAGGTACTTGTAGGCAGCGCTCTCGCCCGCCGAATGAAAGGTGGCGATGATGGGCGCCGTGTGCAGCAGCGTGGCGGTCTGGGTGGGGCCGGGGATGAACGGTTCGTGCAGGTGCAGGACGTCGAACTCC
The DNA here is from genome assembly GCA_031400715.1 of Actinomycetes bacterium. Lineage (GTDB taxonomy): Bacteria > Actinomycetota > Acidimicrobiia > Acidimicrobiales > Ilumatobacteraceae > VFMC01. Next base: position 610 of record JANNQK010000137.1, read on the forward strand.
TCCTCGGTGAGCGCCCGGATCGTTCGGAGCTGGCACGACGGATCGGGCGCCAACGGCGCGATCGAACCGTTGACCGCATGGGGCAGGCTGTTGCCGAGCGGCGTGACGAACGTCGCCGGCGGTGGACCGTCACAGGGTGCCAGCACCCGCACCTCGATGCCCATCCGACGCAGTTCTCGGCTCAGACCGAGCACCTGTGCCTGCACGCCTCCGGGGATCGACAGGCTGTACGGACACACCATGCCGACTCGGAGCAGGCGCGCCGTGTCGGTCGCATCGGCCGACGCTGTCTCGTCGGCCGACCCAGTGCCATCGCCGCCGGGTGCCTCCATACGGCCACGGTACCCGGCCGAGTACGGTGCTCGGTCATGACTCGACTTCCCGCGCTCAGCGTGATCGGCACCCCGACCAAGCGGACGGCCCTGTTGGAAGTGGCCGCCGAGGCTGATCGACGCGGGTTCGCAGGCTTGGCCAGCCCGGGCATCAACGGGAACCTGGCGCTGTGTGGCTCGCTCGCCCACGTCACCCACACGATCCCGTTCTGGACGAGCATCCAACCGATCTACCACTCGCATCACGGCGAGGTGGCCATCACCGCTGGACACATCGCCGAGGTGAGCAACGGTCGTTTCCGGCTGGGGCTCGGCGTCAGCCATGTGCCTGCGATGGACCGTCTCGGGATCCACACCGGCAAGCCGCTCGGCGACATGCGCACCTACGTCGCGGGCATCCGTTCGGCGTCGAGGGCGTCGGGCACGCTGCCACCGATCGTGCTCGCGACGCTGCGCGACAAGATGCTCGATCTCGCGCTCGAGGTGGGCGACGGCGCGGTGTGGGCGAACGCCTCCCGGGCATACATGCCTGCACAGGTCGCCCGGGTACCCGAAGCACGGCGATCGACGTTCTCGCTCGCGAACATGGTGCCCACCGTGATCGACGCCGACCGCGACGCTGCTCGGGCGATCCACCGCCGCACGCTCGGCGGTTACATCGTGCTCCCCAACTACCGGAACTACTGGAAGCAGGCCGGTTATCAGGCGGAGATGGAGGCGATCGAGGCCGCACTCGCCGTGGGCGACCGCGACGCACTGCCCTCGCTGATGACCGATCGATGGATCGACGACTGCACCATCTCGGGATCACCCGTCGAGGTGCGCGACCAGTTCGAGGCGTGGTTCGACACCGGGGTGCTACCCATCGCAGTGATGTCGAGCACGAGCGGCGGACAACTCCACGCGATCGGTCAGTTGTTCGAGCTGTTCAGCTGACCTGCGACGAGTTCGCGTCCTGGCCGCTTCCGATGGCCTCGGGCCACGGCTCGCCGGGCAGCGGGCGAAGGAAGCAGTGGCTCGGCGGTGTGCTCACGCCCTTCCACGCATAGGGGTCGTGGCCGATCGGCACCACGGCGCGGTTGTCGAGGGTGGCCACCGACAAGCCGGGGACCTGTGCAGCCATGGTCCACGGCAGCAGCGACCAGCCGTTCAAGTAGTGGTTCACGAGGGCACGCCGGAAGCCAGTCGTACGGTTCTTCGACGACCGGTGCAGCAGGTAGCCGTTGAAGAACACCACCGACCCTGCCGCGACCTCGACCGGGATGCCGGCGGCATCGTCGAAGCCGTAGGCCTGATCGGAGCTGTCGTACTCGTCGGGCCGGTCGTGCGCGCGAGTGGGGTACATGTACCCGTCGCGATGCGAGCCGGGCACCACCCAGAGGCACCCGTTGTCGACCGTCGCATCGTCGATCGCGATCCACGCACCGACGAGCGATCGATCGCGCGTCGGGATGTACCGCTCGTCCTGGTGCCATGCCTGACCGGGCATCTCGGGCCCCTTGACGAACAGCATCGACTGACAGCACTTGATCGATCCATCCCAGTGCGGCAGGTGCGCCCCGGCGATCTGCGACACCACCGACGTCACCCCCTCGTGCTGCACCATCTCCATCGCGACCGGGCTCACCCAGTGAGGGAAGTGCACGGCCAGCAGATGGTGCGTGGCCTCATCGTCATCGGCCCCGGCGGGCAGCGTCGGCGGATTCACGACCGGGTACTCGCCGCGGGCGAAGCGGGCGGTGTCGGCGATCACTGCCGCCCGATCCTCGTCGCTCACCAGATCGGGAACGACCAGGAAGCCGTGTTCGACGAACTGTGCTCCCCATGACGTCTGGTCCATGGTGCTCAGCGTGGCACGGGCCGCGGGTCGATGCCAGCACGGGCGACACACCACTCCCACAACGACTGGCGACGCTCGGCTGTGTCGCTACGCGTGGTGGTGGGCAGCCGATGAATGCTGCGCCGTCGCCGATCGAGCCAGAACGAACCGCTCCTCGCCAGGGCCTCGCCTGGATCGGTGGCGAGCCAGACGAGGGTGTCGACACCCTGTTCGACGGTGCGCAGGAGCGGGCCGACGATGGTTCTGAACGCGGGCAGCGATTCGGCCACACCTGGTGTGTCGGCCCAACCCGGATGCATCGCTTGGAACACGATGCCGCTTCCCGCGAAGCGCTCGGCCCACATCTCGTTCAGCGTCACTTGCGCCCGCTTGGCTCGGGCGTACTGCTCGGCCCCGCGGTAGCTGGAGGCATCCATCTCCAAAGCCTCGACCTCGAGCTTCGACGCGTACATGCCGCCCGACGACATCGTGATCACCCGCGAGGGGCCGCCTCCCCCCGCCGCTGGCAGCCGGAGCGCCGGAAGCAACAGCGCGGTCAACAGGAACGGGCCAACGACCTGGCTCGCCACGGTGGCCTCCGTGCCGTCAGCGGTGACCCTGCGTTCGTTCGAGAGGGCTCCTGCGTTGTGGACCAGCACGTCGATCGCCGGGTGGCGAGCCAGCAGCCGTTCGGCCATCGATCGGACCGCGTCGAGATCTCCCATGTCGGCGACCTCGTGCTCGATCGAACCGTGGCCCGTGGCCGCCAGATCGGCCGCGACCGCCGCAGTGCGCTTCGAGTCACGACCCGTGATCACCACGGTGGCACCGAGATCCGCGAAGGCCTCGGCTGCAGCACGCCCGAGCCCCGACGTCGCGCCCGTTACCACGACCACCTTGCCGACGAGCGCCTCCGGTGTCGGTGGGGTCCACCCGTCGACGCGCGACCGCACGTCGTGACCGAGTCGCGTGAAGCTCGTGACCACCGGAGCCTCGAGCGCGATGTCGATCGCCCTGCGCAACATGTCGCCGACGGTCGTCATCGCCACACCATCTCGTCAGTCTGCCACCTCTCAGTTTGTGATCTCGTCGGTTTGTGATCTCGACGGTCGGTCATCCCTCCGTCGGTCATGGCGCTCGCCGGGCCACCTCGGCCCGGCGGGCAACCAGCACTGCGAACGTGCTCGGAGGTCTGCGTCGGTGCAACCTCGCCGACCACGGCCGCCACGCCCATCTCCACCCGTACCAGGTGCGATGACGGTGCCAGAGCACGTGCAGGTCGCGTTCCAGTGAGGCCATCATCGACGGCGTGAGGTACTCGATCGATGCGATGGAGTCGGACCTCGTACCGAAGCGCTGCTGGAAGGCCGCGTGCCGCTCGGCCACCATCGCCCGGCCTGCTGAGTCGGTGGCGTAGATGGGCGTCTCCATCACCACGATCCGCCCATCGGGCGCCAGCACACGAAGCGCTTCGGTCAGGGTGCGCAGGTAGTCGGAGGAGTAGTGCAGAGAGGCATTGAAGACCACCACGTCGGCCACACCGTCGGCGAAGGGCAGTGCGTCCATCTCGGCCTGGTAGCGGGGCAGTTCCCGTTCGAAGTGCCTCGCCGCGCCGAGACCGTCCTCGTCATCGACGGTGAGGTCGATCGCGTGAGGCTGGTGACCCATCTCGGCGAGCCGGTTCGACAGCCACCCGACGCCGGCGCCCACGTCGAGCACCACCAACGACCGGCCTCCGACGACCGCCGGAGCGACCACCTCGTCGCGCACCGTGGCCCAGGTGCGGCAACGGATCCGCCACTGCCACTCGATCGGCCCGCCGACCGTCGGTTCCGGCAGACGGCGGAAGTACTCGGGATCTGCGCTGGCTCGCCCTTCGGCTTTGCGCACCGAGGTGTAGTCGGCGAGGAACGTCGCGAAGTACGCCGCCCGGGCAGCGGGGAGCAGACGGCTGATGCCGTCGACCGTGGGGTACTCCTCGCTGCACCGGGCGCAGGTCGACCCGCCGACGCGTGGTCGCAGCGCGCCATGACAGACCGGACACTCCGGGTCGATCATCGTCGTACGAGTTCGAGCACGTAGTGGTCGGCGAGACGAACCGCGACCGGCCACGATTCGATGCGGCGCTCCCACTGGTCGAGCCGTCTCAGCACGCGGGGGTGGCGCCGCATCACGGGCTCCACGTACGACGGTGGAACCAACGCTCCCACCGCGTAGCTGCCGCGCGCTTCGAACCACGGAGCGAACGTCCGCGTCGTGGCCCCCACCGAGGGATAGCGAATCGTCAGGCCACGCCACTGCGTCGTCGAGCGCAGTCTGCGAAACGCCTTGGCGGGCCGGCCGTGGAGGAGGTACCACCCCCACTCCCATGGCACCACCGGCCCCATCACGCACAGCACCACCACACCACCCGGCCGCACCGCGGCGGCCAGCCCGGACGCCACTTCCGCCAGGTCGTCGACGCAGTTCAGGCCGCCGAAGTTCGACAGGACTCCGTCGAACGGGCCGAGTGGCCCGGCGAACTCACGGATGTCCTCGGCACGGCACACGCGAGCGTCGATGCCTCGGGCGACGGCGACATCGATCATGCCCGGCGCAGCATCGGTGGCGATCACGTGCACGCCCCGAGCTTCGAGCCATGCCGCATCCACGCCCGTGCCACAGTTCAGCTCGAGCACGCGGTCTCCCTCCGAGAACACCTGACCGAGACGCGCCCACACGGCCGACCGCATCACCGCACCGATGGAGGTGTCGGTGAAGGTGTCGTCGTACGATCCTGCGATCGCGCTGAACGCGTCGACCTCCAAGTCAGACCTCGACCTCGTCGGCGGTCGCCAGCAATCCCAGCCGAGCCGTCTCGGCGACCGCTCCCTTGGCGGCGGCGCCGACAGGGTCGCTGTCGCGTAGGCGGTGCGCGTCGACGGCGTTGAAGAGCCACTCGTCGGCGTACTTGTAGTAGCGGCGCGAGTGGCGCCCGAGGATCGTGTGGTCGCGGTCGGACACCTGGTTCCAGTCGCCGTTCAGGACGATCTTGTGCTTCACCTTCTCGAAGAAGCCGGTGTTCTTGATCGGGTAAGCGACCGTGGTGAAGAAGACGTCGGGGTCGGCGATCTTCACGTGCTCGACGGTCTGGGCGATGTCGTCGTACTCCTCACCGTCGTAGCCCCACATGAGGAACATCCCGACCTCGATGCCGTGCTGCTTGGCGAGCTTCGTGGCGAGTTGCACCTCTTCGACCTTCACCCCGCGTTGCATCGCATCGAGGATCCGCTGACTGCCGCTCTCGGAACCGATCCAGATGCGATAGCAGCCCAGGTCGGCGAGCGCCTTGGCCACCTCTTCCTTCTTCATCCGGTCGGCCCGGGTGATCGTCTCGAACGGGATCTTCAGGCCGCGCCGGCGCATCTCGGCTTCGTACTCGAACAGCCACTTGTGGCTGATCGTGAACACGTCGTCGGCGTACCACACCTGTTCCGGGCCGTATCGCTCGACGATGTGCTCCACCTCGGCCGCGCAGTCGATCGGGTTGCGACGGCGGTGTGAGAAACCGAACACGGCGTGGCTGCACCAGTTGCACTTGTACGGACATCCCCGGGCGGTGATCAGGTTCACCGACCCCATGCCGTGATGGGTGCGCCACACGTCGACGTAGGCAGGGATGTCGATCGCCTCACGATCGGGCCACGGGATGCTGTCGATGTCGGCGATCTTGTCGCGGCTGTCGTTGTGCACCACGCGCCCGTCCTCGTCGCGGAAGACCGTGCCGGCCACCCCGTGCAGACGATGCTTGCCCTTGTCGCGTAGCACGGTGATCAGTTCGGCCGTCGTGGCCTCGCCCTCCCCCACCACCACCACGTCGGCACCGCGCTCCAGGTAGTCGTCGGGATAGTTGGCGCTCTCGGGTCCACCCAGCACGACGGTCCATCCGTAGCGGTGAGCTTCCTCAGCGACCCAGATCGCATTCGTCCGGGTCATCAGGTTCGTGTAGATGCCGACCACGCCTCCGGGGGTCGCGGCCAGGCGCGCGGTCATCTCCGGGCGCGACGAGAAGGTGGTGTCGAACACCTCGACGTCGAAGCCATCCCGCTTCAGGTACGCGCTGAGGTACAACAGGCCGAGCGGCGGGTAGGGCTTCATGATCTCGCGCTCTTTGGGGTCGTCCCACAGGAAGTACCCGTGTGTCAGCAGGATGTCGGCCATGGTTCCTCCGTACGGATGCTGGCGAGGTCGCCTGCCAGTCGTTCGAGTGCGCCGGCGGCGTCGTCGGGCGATGGCCCGCGATGCAACACGAAGGTCGGGCGGGTGAGCAGGTCGTCGACCCACGCGCCATCGAGGTGGTCGCGTTCCACCGGCAGCGATGCATCCCAGAAGCGACGGTGGGTCTCGTCGCGATCGATCGACCGCACCTGCAGCGTCGGATCGGGATCGAGCAGCACGACGGCGTGGATCGCATGCGTCATGAGGCGGCGATCCGACGGCGGCACGACCGGCAGCTTCCATCCTTCGGCCGATGTGTGCGGCACGAGCTCGATTCCGGCGAGCTCGGGGAATCGGGCCGCAGCCGGCTGGGTGAGCATCAGCCGCCAGGGATATCCAGCCACCTCGTCGACCGGCCTGCCTGCAGGCGCGTACACCCAGTCGTCGCTGGCCATCGACATCCCCCGGCGAAGGCAGGCGTACGTGATGGTGCTCTTGCCTGCGCCCGACGGACCGCGCAACATCAGTCCGACGCCGTCGTGCACCACCAGCGCGCTGTGCACGGCGTGCAGCCTGCGATGGGCGACGTGCACCGAGGTGAACGCAGCCTCGGCGAAGAGCCGCACCCCATCGGCGATGGTGGCGAACGACTCGGCCAGGTCGAGATCTGCGGACGAGGTGAGGTGGTCGACCGTCGCCGTCGACGAACCGCATCTCACCACGATGCCGCGATCACCGTGTTCGGCCGACACGTTCGGCCATCCGGGATCGGCTGCCGTGTCGGCGTGCAGACGGATCCGCAGCCGCATCTCGCCGCCGATGTCGAGCCCGTCGGGGTATGCGCCCAGCGTGCCGGCAACGAACTCGAGCGCGCCCGAGTGGTCGCTGTCGACGACGAGAACACTCCCCATCGGCCGGAACGTCCGCCGCGACGCCACTGTCATGCCTGGTGACTGTAGATGACGTACCCCCGGCATGCGTTGGGCAGCGGCGAGAACCGAGTGCCGGACCCCGGCCGCACGCATGCCCGGGTGAGACAACGACACGTCGCGGCCCGTGGCGTTCGACCGGCCCGGCCGAGTAGCGTTCGGTCATGCGTTGGCGGACGCCCTTGTTGGCACTCTTTGCGTGCGCGCTCTCGGCCTGCGCGCTGCCGCCGCAGTCGATCGCTCCGCATGACCCGACGGCTCCCCTGCTGGAGCCGGACACCGCGAGGTCGGTGCGCCCGACACCGATGTCCGCTCCTGAGCCCACACCGGGCACCCAGCAGCCACTTGCCAGCGTCACCACCTCCAGCAGCATCCCTCCGTCCACCATCCCTCCGTCAACCGTCCCTCGGGCCACCACCGCCGAACTGACGGTCGGGTTCGGCGACCGCAACCAGATCGACGACCGCTACACCTGCGCCGGGGCGAACGTCTCGCCCTACGTTGCGTGGGACGACGTTCCGGATGGAACTGTCGAAACGGTGGTGTGGATGGTGGGTGACGCGCCCCCGAGGGGTCCCGCCCGCGAGCACGTGCAGTGGGCCGTGGCCGGTATCGATCCGTCGGTTCGATCGATCGCTGAGGGGTCGATCCCAGACGGCTCGCAGGTGGTCATCCCATACAACGCCGTGTGTTACCCAGTCGGCACACAGGCGTACCACTTCACGGTGACATTCCTGCAAGAGCACGTCGAGCCACCCAGCCCGTCCGACATCTACTCCTATCTCGGCTCGCTGCGGACCGCGACGATCACGACCATCCGCACGAGCGGGTACCGCAACCTCGACCCGCGCTGGTGGGTGTGATCACCAAGCCGGCCGCAAGAACCTGATTCAGTCCGCTGACCTGGCGCTTTCCGCGTAGCCGGGGTCGCTCGGCCAGTTCGGTTGGAAGTGATGAGGCCCCTTTTCTGACCAGGGGCGATCCACGAAAACTGCCGCTGACATGCGGTTATGTCGCTTGTCTCTACTCGTCACTTCACTGCGTTTCTCTACATCGTGTGTCACGCGCGTGTCACGCAGCCTCGCCGGAACCACCTCGGTCACGCCGCCTTCGGCGCCCTCGTGTACCCGGTCCTCGCCTGCTCCCTCGTGCCGGCGCTGAGGCCGCCCCAGATCCCATGCTCACCATCGGGGCCGAGCGTTTCGACGTAGGCGAGACAGAGGCCCCGGACCGGGCAGCCGGCGCAGATCGAGATCGCGACGATGCCTGCGGCGCTGCGGCCGCTCGCGTGCCAGTCGGGTTGAGCACCCGGTCCGTGGTGCGGTTGGCGGCACGCCGCGGCGGCGAACCACGCGGGTCTGCACCGCTTGAGGAACTCGTCGAGGTTGCGGTCCTGCACGTGGTCGAGGGTACGCGGTCGAGATCGCGCGTGGGGTCGCTGTGTGGCTCTGTGTGCCGCGCGGCGCGCTCGGGTGTGCAGATGTGCCCGAGATCGCTGGATGGGCGCTGGTGGCTTGCGCCCGAGCGCCAGAACGGGCATTTAGCGCTACTAATGTGGGCGGTCTGACGTCGTGTGCGTTACGGAGCGCTGGGCGCTCCACAGCGCACAACACGTCCGCGAAACGAGCCGGAACTGCCGATGTGAGCTCCGTGGATTTCCCGCGGGAAATCGGCAGGGCACCGAACTGCCGATAGGCGTTGGGATACCGGCGCCGGGATCGGGTGGTCGGCGCGGGCGCCTCGCCGGCCAACAGCGGTTCGCTGCTGCGCGATGCTGGCCGCCGTGACCCTGGACCCGAAGTCGATCTGGCACGAGTACCTTCAGTCGGCCCGCGACGTGATGCTGTGGAAGCTGGACGGGCTCTCTGAATACGACATTCGTCGACCGCTCGTGCCGACGTCGACGAACTTGCTGGGTCTGGTCCGGCATGTGACGTGCACCGAGATCGGCTACTTCGGAACCGTGTTCGGGCGCCCATTCGACGAACCGCTGCCGTGGAGAGCGGACGGTGAACCCAATGGTGACATGTGGGTGCGGGCGCACGAGACGAAGCAAGGTGTGGTCGAGATGTATCGACGCGTGTGGGCACACTCGGATGCGACGATCTCCGCACTGCCGCTTGATGCCATCGGTGAAGTGCCCTGGTGGCCTGAGGACGACCGCGCGCTTTCACTCGCACAGGCGATGGTTCACGTTGTCTCCGACGTGTACCGGCACGCTGGCCATGCGGATGTGATCCGAGAACTGATCGACGGTGCCGTGGGCGCAGACCCTCGTTGGTCGAACATGCCGCAGGGGGAAGAGACCTTGTGGACGGAGTTCCGAGCGAAGGTCGACGAAGCGGCCCGTCGAGCCGTCGAGGCCCCGCGCGAGTAGCGCGGAACTGCCGATCGGGTCGGCCTGAACTCTTGCGCGGCACGCCCGGTCAGACAAGCGGCGCCCCCTGTGAGAGTTCACCTCGAGTTCAACACCACCTGCGTGCTGTGCCGTGAAAACGACGCGACAATTCTCAGATGAGGAGTGCACCGGAGGCGCCGACGACCGCTGGACAGCGGATGCTCTGGACTGTCTCGGCAATCGTCAGCTTGGCCTCGTTGACGGTCGGATGCGGAACGAACTCCGCTCCGATGGTCGCGCAGTCGCCGCCAACCTCGACGATCGTCATGCCATCAGCGACAACCTCAACCACGGAACCACCCCTCCCGTTGATCAGTGTCGAACCGTTCACCACGATCGCCCCTGCGGGGGCGTACCCGGTGATCGACATACCAGAGGGCGGTCGCCTCCCCGATGAGCTGCCGCCTGGTCGATACCGAATGCGACTCGCCTGGCAAAAGCATTGGCCCGAACAGTGCCTCGGCGAGGCCTACTTCGCGCCGCCGGTATCCGGCCCGCTCTCCAGCCCACCGCTTGCGGAGCAGCCGACCGGACAGGTCGACTACGGAGCCATGGAAGCCAACCAACAAGCCTACGAAGCAGAGTACGAGCGCGTCTGCTCGGGCTTGGTCGTCAGCGTCTCCGCCCCCACCGAGATCTCAGCAACGCCTTGATGCCAAGCAGGACGGCGGCGCTCCGAACTGCCGATCGGAACGGCTTGATGACTTGCGCTCGCCGCCTGGTCCGGGCACCACGCGCTATCTGTCGCTGTGGGAAAGAGATCGGTGAGGTCACCACAGATCGTGCACGCTGGGCGCATGATCTTCGGTGACGAACTCATCGCGGCCGAGAGCGTCGCACCGGCCGAATGGATCGGGCCTGCGTGTAGCGGATCGAACTGGACCGTAGGCGCGCTCGTCCCGAATCAGTACCCGCTCCTGCTGCGCGTGAGCGCACCGGACCCTCAGCCCGAGGGCTGGTGGTCGGAGTACCGCCACCTGTACGAGGTCGTCGCTTCCGTGGGTGAACGACACACCTCCACCCCCGATCGGGCATTGTTCGCAGTCTGGGAGGGCCATGGCTTCGACACGGTCAACACCCAGATCGCATGGCGCGACCCGGCGCCCGACGAGGCGACCCGGCATGCCCGAGACGAGCATCGAGCCCAGTTGCGCAACGACGATGAGCGCCAAAACGCAACGATCCGAACAGCGTTGAACCAGGTGCCGCGCTTCGACCTTCCCGATCGGACGTACTACCTCCTGGAGGGTTCCGTCTCGGCGGTCACTCAGTTGTGTTACCCGGACTCATCCGGCGAATGGCGCAACCCGGACTTGTACTGGCCGGACGACCGTCGCTGGTTCGTTGCCACCGACGTCGATTTCTGGTCGCTGTACATCGGAGGCGACAGCGACTTCATTGCAGAACTTACGAGCCACCTTCCAACCCGCAGCAACATGGTGACTTCTGCCGACCGGCTCCCGATCGAGAACTGACGCGAAGCGGGACGTGGCGCAGAGCTGCCGATCGGCTCGGTGGACAGCGCCGTCCTCATCGAATCCTCTTTGTGTCAAGTGGTGCCTTTGGAGGGCGATCGGGGCGCGTCGAGGTGGCCCTGGTCGGTGACGCGGGCGGTCGGGTCTAGCGTGTTGTCGGGTTCGGGAGTGACTGCTCCGAAGAGTCGGGTCATGTGAGG
>JANNQK010000138.1:0-23163 GCA_031400715.1 Actinomycetes bacterium
CCAACTGACACCAACCGTCACCGACCACTGGAGGGCGACACGATGAGGGGACACGTCGCTCGCAAGGGCAACCGCTACTACGCCGTCGTCTACGAAGGCTTCGACCCGAAGACCGGCAAGGAACGCCACCGTTGGTACGCCGCCGGCGACACACGCAAGGGCGCCGAGAAGGTGCTCGCCGAACACATCAAGCGCATCCACGACGGCGACTACCGAGCACCCGAACGGATCACCTTCGGCGACTACCTCGTCGAGCGCTGGCTCCCGACACGAAAGGCCCAGCCGCGCTCGTCGACCTACAGCTCGTATCGCAACGACCTCGAGCTCCACGTCATCCCGCGCATCGGCCACATTCCACTGCGGAAACTCCAACCCGAGGACATCGACACCCTCTACGCCGAACTGCTCACCAACGGCAAACGCAACGGCAACGGTGGCGGCCTGTCACCGAAGTCGGTACGCAACATCCACGGCATCATCCGCAAAGCACTCGCCGATGCGATGCGCAAGGGCAGCGTCACCCGCAACGTCGCCGACCTCGCCGACCCGCCACGAGCACGCGCCCGCACGATGGACGCCTGGACCGCCGACGAGCTTCGCCAGTTCCTCACGAGCATCGAAGACAGCGAGTGGTACGTGCCGATCTACCTCGCCGCCAACACCGGCATGCGACGCGGTGAAGTGCTCGGGCTCACATGGCGCAACGTCGACCTCGACAAGGCGCGACTCGTCGTCGAGCAGCAGGTCCAGTCCGTCGAGTACGAAGCCAGCGTCGCCGACGTGAAGACCGCCGGCAGTCGACGCACCATCGACCTCGATCCACGATCCGTCGCCGTGCTCAAGGCCTGGCGACGCCATCAGCTCGAGCGACACCTGAGCACGGGCCGTCGCAGCGACGACGAGTTCGTGTTCACGCACCTCGATGGAGGATCGATCCACCCCGACCTGTTCTCACAGTCGTGGAGCCGGCTGATGGACAAGAGCGAGGTGCGACGCATCCGCCTCCACGACCTCCGCCACACCCACGCCAGCATCCTGCTGAAGGCCGGCGTCCCCGTGAAGGTCGTCAGTGAACGCCTCGGCCACAGCAGCCCCGCCTTCACCATGACCGTCTACCAACACGTCCTCCCCGGCATGCAAGCCGATGCGGCGGCGGCCTTCGGCGAGGCGGTCTTCGGCCAGTGTGGCCCCGGCCGATGAACAGAGGGCCGGCTGCCACGCATCCGATGAGATGTTCGGCGCGTAGCCTGGCGTCCTCATGACGACGATCGTCTACATCGACGGCTTCAACTTCTACTACGGCGCGGTCAAGGGCACGAAGAACAAGTGGCTCGATCTCGAGGCCTTGTGCCGCCGTCTCCTGCCCAACGATCAGATCGTCAAGATCCGGTACTTCACCGCCCGCATCAGTGCACGACCCGATGATCCTCAGCAGGCGGTTCGGCAAGAGACGTACCTTCGGGCCCTGGAGACTCTCCCTCTCGTCGAGATTCACTACGGCCACTACGTGACGCGCCCAACGCGAATGCCGTTGGCCAAGCCTCCCGCGACCGGGCCAAAGACGGTTGAGGTGTTGAAGACTGAAGAGAAGGGGTCCGACGTGAACCTTGCGACCTATCTCCTTCTCGACGCATTCCGGCGACGTTGCGATACGGCTGTTGTCATCAGCAACGACTCGGATCTCGCGGAACCGGTACGGATCGCCCAGACCGAGGGCGGGATCAAGGTCGGCGTCGTGAATCCGCATCAAGCGAAGTTCCGCTCGAGACGACTCCAGGGAACGTTCTTCAAGCAGTTGCGCCACAACGTTCTGTCGCAGACCCAATTGCCGCCAGTGCTTCATGACGCTCAGGGTGCGATTCACCGGCCGCCCACGTGGTGAAAAACGCAAGGGCCCGCCGAAGCGGGCCCTGCACCCAGCCACCGAAGCGACTGGGGGGATGTGTTCACACTATCGGCTCACGTGCACGTGCCGCTGAGGTCAAGCGAGTCTTCCCTTCGTAGTCGACGACATTTCCATGAGCAGTCCCGTGCTGGCCGTTAGAAGATCCGTTAGAAGTCGGCCCTGGACAACGCAGAAGGCCCTGGCGGATCTTCCGATCTGCCAGGGCCTTCTCTTCGTGGCGGGGGCAGGATTTGAACCTGCGACCTTCGGGTTATGAGCCCGACGAGCTACCGAGCTGCTCCACCCCGCGCTGTGTTGGACTCAAAGGTAGCGGCGCCACCACCGCGATCGCAACCGACCTGGTCGGTGATCGCGAGGCCAAGATGTGTCCGTGACCGCTTCCCTGATCGACGAGCTCCGTTCGAGACTCGACGACGACTGCATCCAGACCGATCGCGACGTCATTGCGGCGTACGCACAGGACCGCGCCATCTTCGAACGCGCCGGCACCGGTGCTGTGCTGGTGATGCCGCGCACCACCGCCGACGTCGTCGCGACGATCGACGCTGCGCGAGCCGCGGGCGTCGCCGTGGTCACTCGAGGCGCCGGCACCGGTCTCTGCGGCGGCGCGAACGCGTCCGATGGGTGCGTGATCTTGTCGATGCACCGCATGAATCGCGTGGTGAGCATCGACACCGCGAATCGGATGGCACGCGTCCAGCCCGGCGTGCTGAACGGTGATCTGAAGCGAGCCGTGGCCGAGCACGGTCTGTTCTACCCACCCGATCCGGCCTCGTACGAGATCTCCAGCATCGGCGGCAACGTCGCGACCAACGCGGGAGGCCTGTGCTGTGTGCGCTACGGCGTCACCCGTGACTACGTGATCGGGCTCGAAGTCGTCCTTGCCTCCGGCGAGGTGATCCACACCGGCAGGCACACGTTGAAGAGCACGGCCGGTCTCGACCTCACCGGCGTGTTCGTGGGATCGGAGGGCATCCTCGGGGTGATCACGGAAGTGACGGTGAAGCTCGTGCCGTTACCGGGACCGCCGTGCACCGCCGTTGCCTACTTCGGCGACCTTCCCTCAGCCGGCCGGGCGATCCTCGACATCTTCCGCGACGGCCATGAGCCGAGCCTGATGGAGATCGTCGACCAGGCCTCGCTGCGTCAGGTGAACGCGGTGTACCACATGGGCCTCGACACCACGGCGGCATGTCTGCTGCTCGTGCAGTCGAGCGGCGATCGGGCAGTCGCGGTGATCGAACAGATGGCCGCAGCCTGTCTTGCCCACGGGGCCACCGAGGTGCACCACGTCACCGATCCAGCAGAGGGCGACATGTTCGTCGAGGTCCGCCGTCGGGTGTGGCCGGCGTTCGAGCAGCTCGGCAAGGCGATGCTGCCCGAGGACGTCGCGGTGCCTCGCGAGCGACTGGCCGAACTGCTGGCCGGCATCGTCGAGATCGGCGAACGCCATGGCATCGACCTGCCCACGGTCGGACACGCAGGCGATGGCAACATGCATCCGATTCTCGTGTTCGACGGCTCCGATCCCGTCGAGGTCGCTCGGGCCGAAGCCGCATTCTCCGACATCGTCGAACTCTCGATCGGGCTCGGCGGAACGATCGCGGCCGAGCACGGCGTGGGCACGTTGAAGCGGCGATTCCTGGAGCGCCAGCTCGACCCGGTGCACCACGCCTGGCAGCACCGCGTGAAGGCAACCTTCGACCCCACCGGCATGTTCAATCCTGGCAAGGCGATCTGACATCTCGATCGTCTGCGGCTGCAGCCCACCGCACACCATGATGCGACCGGTTCATCGCTGTTTCGAACGACGCTGGGCACACGACTCGAACACGACTCGAACGACTCTGGAACAACTCACGAAACACCGGCGCTGCGTCGAGGAACGACCGCCGGCCGATCGGTAGCGTCGGCGGCATGCTCACATGGAACGAAGTGATCCGCCTGGCCGACACGGGCAACGTGCCTCCGCCACAGCGTGTCGACAAGACCGACGCCGAGTGGAAGGCAGTGCTCGACCCGACGGCCTACCAGGTCACCCGCCACGCCGGCACCGAACGTGCGTTCAGCAGCGACATGTGCAGCCGGTTCGAACCCGGCCGCTACGGCTGTGTGTGCTGTGGCACCCCGCTGTTCGACGGTTCGGTGAAGTTCGAGTCGGGCACGGGTTGGCCCTCGTTCACCGAACCGCTCACCGCTGACGTGATCGCCTACCACGTCGATCGCTCGCACGGAATGGTGCGCGTGGAAACCGAATGCAACGTCTGCGACGCTCATCTCGGTCACGTCTTCCCCGATGGTCCGAAGCCCACCGGTTTGCGGTTCTGCATGAACGCTGCTGCCCTGCGCAAGCTCGCCGACGAGGGCTGATCTCCGCGCCGACGACGCAACGAGAGAGCGGTCGCCGAATCGGCGCCGTCGGTTGCTCAGGTCGACCGAATCCCCCCGTTCGGTGGCCTTCGCACGATGGTGGCCTCCCCGAATCGAGCGGCGCCAGAGAGTACGGTTTGGTGCACACGTCTGCCGTGCGCGTGCGTGAGCGCACGTTGAACACCCGCCACTCCCAGGCGCCGACCAACGAGGGCTGTCCACCACATGGGACTCTTCAACAAGAAGCAATCGATCGACCCGGTCGAGTTCCTCGTACTCCGCAACGAACTCGTGGAGCTGAAGGAACGACTCGATGCGAGCGAGCAGGCCAAGGCCTCGCTCGAGGACCGTCTCAGCTCGCTCGCCGCCACCACCATGGTGTTGTCATCGAACTCCAAGAACGACACCGCCGAGATCGTCGACAAGATCGAGGCGATCGAGAACCGCCTTGAGGGCACCCTCGCCGTGGGCAGCAAGGTCGACGAGCTGCACCAGCGAATCATCGACGTGGAACAAGGCGGCAGTGGCGTCTCCACTGGTGGAAGCATGGAACCGCGCCTCGCGGCCTTGGCCGGTCGCATCGATCAGGTCGCCGAACTGGCGGCCGCGCCGGTGGCGCCCGACGACGAACTTGCCGGCCGGCTCGACGAACTGAGTCGCAGTGCCGAAACCGTCGATCTGTTGCAGCGCCAGATGAGCCAGATCAACGCGCGCATGAGCGCACAGGCAGACATCGCCGATCAGGTCACCGCGCTCAGCGACCGCATCGGCCTACTGCAGCAGCGCAACGTCGACAGCGACGGCATCAACCAACGCCTCGACGAACTGGCCGCCGCAGGCAGCACCCAAGAACTGAGCGAGCGCCTTGCCCTGATGGGCCAGCGGCTCGCTGCCGCCGAGGCGGCCAGTCGAGCCGAGCAGTCAGCCACTCGGGCCGAGATCGCCGAACAGATCGCTGCCCTCGAGGATCGCATCGCCGAAACCACCCAACAGGCCAGCAAGGTCGACGTCTTCGACGAGCGGATCAACGCACTCGCCGCCGGCTCGTCCGTCACTGCAGAGCTCGAGACGCGTCTAGCCGAGCTCGACTCGCAGCTGCAGGCCCAGACCGCGCTCGACGAACGGCTGGCCGACCTCGATCTCCAGCTCCAGGAACAGGCCGCCGCGGGCCAACGAATCGCCGACATCGACGCACGCTTGGCCCAGATCGACGGTCAGAGCAACGAGGTCGACCACCTCCGCGAGATCGTCGAGTTGCGCAGCGCCGATGTCGCAGGCCTTCGCGAGCTGATCGATGTACGCAGTGCAGAGATCGCCGAGTTCCGGACTCAGCTCGAACAAGCCCTGGCAGCGCGGTCGGGCGATGACAACCGCGAGGACAACCGGGATGACAACCGCGATGACAACCGCGATGTGGCAAGCGTGCCTGCGCCGCCGCAGATCGCACCACAGTTCAGCCAGCAGCTCGCGGAGCTGGCCGAGCGGGTGGCGATGACGGCCGAAGACGCACGCTCGGCCCGTGAGCGAGCCACGACTCTCGGCGAACGCGTCGAGCAGCTCGCATCGGCGCCAGCGGCGGCAAGCACCGTGCCCGACGACATCAGTGGTCGTCTGGACGAACTGACCCAGCGGGTGGCGGCAGCCGACGACGCAGCACGCCAAGCCAGCGAACAGGCTGCGTCGCTCGGCCAACGCATCGAAGGTCTGGATCGGTCGGCGCTCGACGATCAACTCGCCCAACTCTGGGCTCGCGTCGACTCCAGCGCAGCGCAGGCCCGCCTCGCCAACGAGCAGGCCACCACGTTGGCCCAGCAGATCGACGAGGCCGGCGGCCGTTCGGGCAGTGTCGAACAGCAGATCTCCGAGATCTGGGCTCGCCTCGTGGGCGCCGAAGAGCAGACGCGTTCCGCTCATGACCACGCAGTGACGCTCGAGCGCCGGCTCGAGGAGACGTCGTCGGCCGTCTCCGGCTTCGCTACCGTCACGCCGCAGGCGAACACCGAGGAGATCGACCGTCAACTCGCCGAACTGCGTGAACGGCTGGACCATCACGCGTCGCTGCCCGAGCGCCTCGCCGACCTCGACCGCCGCTTGGCCGACATGCCCGACCGAGGTTCCGACATCCAGCAGTTGCAGGATCGCATCAACGAACTTGCAGCCTCCGTGCCCGACACGGGCGGCCTCAGTGCCCAACTCGCTGCGCTGTCACAGCGCGTCGCCGCCAGCGAAGGCGACTCGCGTACCGCGCTCGACCAGGCGAACGCGCTCGACGAACGCATCCAGAGCGTGAGCACCCAGCTCGCCAATCAGCTCGGTGAGCTGAGCCGCGACATGGATTCGCTCGCGGCCCGCCAGCCGTCGACGGCAGCGGTGCTGGTGGATGACGAGGCGGTGAACACGCTGCGCACCGGCCAGGTGAAACTCGCTGCCGAACAGGCTCGCTACGAGATCTCGTTCCGCGAAGATCTCGCCATGTTGGCCGAGCAGGTGCGTCAGCTGCGCGGCCGTAGCTGACCCACCTCCAGCCAGGCCGGCGCTCTACTGGGCCGGCGCTCTACTGGGCCGGCGCTCTCTGCTGGGCGGTGAATCTCGTCCGGCGGAGGTCTGGCGGAGATGGTCAGGCGGACGAGGAACTCACCACGCGCCGAGGCGATGAACGCCCGGTGCCGGTGAGGTCACCCACCGGCACCAGCCAGCTCGAGTGCTCGGGTCACCAGCTCCCTCGCCTGGCGATTGAGCTCGTCGTAGCGAGCGAAGTCGGGCAGAGCCTCATC
This sequence comes from Actinomycetes bacterium, assembly GCA_031400715.1. Lineage (GTDB taxonomy): Bacteria > Actinomycetota > Acidimicrobiia > Acidimicrobiales > Ilumatobacteraceae > VFMC01. The sequence goes on from JANNQK010000138.1 coordinate 7,051, forward strand.
TGCCTGTTCGAACAGGTCTTGAGCCTTGACCAGCAGTTCGTCGACGGTCTCGTCGGTCGGCGTCTGCGGATCCTCTTCGGGGTCGACCTCGGGCGCGTCGCCCACGACATCTCCGACGTCGGTGCGGAACGCGGGGAACAGCTTGCCCAACGCGTCCTGGAGACTGGTGCCGTACACGGCATTGCCGTTGTACGCAGCGATGATGAACTGGAACGACGCCTGTCGGGTCGCGTCGTCTTTCAGGTACAGCGGCCGCAGGTACAGCAGGCTGTCGCCGATCGGCACCATCTGCATGTCGCCGAACACGACGCTCGACCCAGCTGTATCGAGCAGCGTGATCTGCGCGGAGATGATCGGGTCGGCGTCGATCGCCGCCTGAACCGTCGCTGGTCCGTCGGTGTCGCTCGGCCGCACGACGTAGGCGCTCAGCTGTCCGTAGGTCTCGGGATCGCTACTGGCGACCATGAACGCGGAGAGCTCCTTGCGGGTGTCGTCGGTGCTGAACAGGACGAAGGGTCGGAACATCTGGAAGCTCGGCGCGGCCTGATCCGGCGCTCGGAACATCGAGTAGTACGGAACGAATCGAGCGGTACCCGACTCTTCGGCGAAGTCGGCCGGCGGTGTCGCAGCGGCAGCTGCGTTCGGGTCGGCGGTCGTGGCCTGCAACCGGGGAACCGGTGACGGACCCTGGGCCACCGACCATGCGTCCTTGCGGTCGAAGAACGAGTCACCGTCGAGCCGGTACTTCGAGTAGGCCTCGGTCTGGATGCGGAAGATGTCCTCGGGATAGCGCAGGTGCTCCTTCAGCGCGGCGGGCATCGCCGACAGCGGCGCGAAGAGGTCGGGGAATGCATCGGCCCATGCGTTCACGATCGGATCGTCGGGATCGCTGATGTAGAACTGCATCGAACCGTCGTAGGCGTTCACCACCGCCTTGACGCTGTTGCGGACGTAGTTGAAGTCGAAGTTCAAGCCGCTGCCGGCGCTGAGCTGACCGATGGCAGCGTTCTGGGCGTACGGGTATCGGGCACTGGTCGTGTAGCCGTCGACCACCCAGACCACCCCGCCATCGACCACCACCGGGTACGGATCGGCGTCGAACGTCACGAACGGCGCGACCTTCTCGACGCGCTCACGAACACTGCGAATCCAGAAGATCCGGGAGTCGGACGAGACGGCACTCGATCCGAGCAGGTTGTAGTCGAGGAAGTCGAGTGCGAACGCCATCCGCTTGAACACCGAGTTCAGCGCGATGCCACCGTCGCCGGTGTAGTTCGTCGTCGCCTCCTGACCCGGGCAGGTCTCCTGGCTCACCGACGTGCCGACGATCGAGTAGCCGGTCAGGCCCTCGCTGAAGTACAGCTCGGGACGATCGAGGTCGACCGGCCGATAGTCCGGCAGACCGTTGTCGCGCACGCGGTTCGCAGGCGCCATCACCAACCCACATCCGTGGGTGGAGATGAGGTGCCGACCCTGCCACGACTTGTTCGCGATCGTGCCCAGGTCGAGCTCGCGCGCGGCCACCACCACCTGTTGCACCCGGCCGTCGAGCTCGTACCGGTCGATGTCGAGGTCGCGGATGGTGAGACCCGCGCGCAGCCCTTGGTCGTTGCGGAACCGCTCGACGAGCTGGCCGGGGTTGAGCAACCGCACGTTCTGCAGAGGCTCGATGTCGTCGGTGATCTCCGACGCAGTGAGCGACCCGAACTCCACGGTCGGCTCGGAGATGTCGGAGATGTCGAGCGCCTGGCGCGTGGCGGTGATGTTGCGCTCGATGTAGATGGCCTCCCGGTCCTTCTGGTTGGGGTTCACCACCAACGCCTGCACCGCAGCGGGATAGATGACGCCTCCCAGCAACGCCACCACGGCCCACAGCGCAGAGGCGACCACGGGAAGGCGCCACGAGTCGGTCTTCAGCGTGGACAGGAACAGCGCCGCCACGAGCAGGGCGATCAGCGCGAGCAGCACCACGGCCGGCAGCTGCGCGTTGACCACCGAGTAGGTCGCACCTTGAACGAATCCGCGCCGTTCGGTGGTGAGCTCGTAGCGAGTGACCCAGTAGTCGCCGGCCTTCACGATCGCGAGCAGCGCCAGCAACACCGCGATGTGCGCCTTGGTGGCCCGTCGCACCTTGGGCTTGGGCGGCTGGAGCACGACGCCACCGTTGAGCACGTGGGTGAGCAGCACCAGCAAGGTGATGAAGATCAGCGCTGCGTACAGCCAGTCGAGCGTGAAGGTGATGAACGGCAACCGGAAGATGTAGAAGCCGATGTCGTTGCCGAACTGAGGATCGGAGATGCCGAACGACTTGCTGTTGCGGAACAACATCCAGGTGGTCCATTGGCCGGTGGCCGGCAGCGCGAACAACAGCCCGAAGAAGACCGCCACCACCACTCGCATCAGACGCAGTCGACGACCGAACAGCTCGTGGAAGCGCTCGACCACCGGATGCATGTTGGCCGAGAACGTCAACGGTGCCAGCCGGTCGGCGATCACCAGGTTGAGCACGGCCACAGCGATGAACACGCCACCGAACATCGCGAACAGCGTGATCTTGCTGAGCAGAACACCCCAGAACACGTCGCCGCGCCCCACGCTGGCATGCCAGAGGTAGTCGGTGTAGAAGCCGGAGAGGAACCGTGCCGACAGCAACAGCGCGATCACCACCACCGCGACCACGATGAGGGCGACACGCCCCCGGTCGCCCAGTCTGGAAGGACGTTCGCTGGACGGGAGGTCGGAAGGTGTCCGCATGACGGCGGAGGCTATCGGTCCCGGTCGATCTCGCCGAGTCGCGGCCGATGGTTGTCGTCATCGGGCCGGGTCGGCGGCCATCCGCGCCGCGCCCACGGGACCCGACGATGTGCCCGCCACGACAAGCGAGGGGTGGTCAGCTCAATCTGCGGGGGCGATCATGCACCGACAGCCACTGTGCGCAGGGGCGCACAGATGGTCGGTGGGGAACGCCTCGCCAGCGCGGATCACGCCGCCGAGCGCGTTGTCCTCGGCGTCGGCGCACGCCGGGCCCGAGGGATCGACGAGCCAGCAGATCCGCGAGCCGGGCGCGACGCCCACGAAGGCGCCTCGCCCGAACGCCATGCGTGCCACATCGTCCAGATGCTCATCGATGCGCTGGTTCTTCCATTCGCGATACGCGAGCCGCACCAGGGAGGCGAGTTCGATGTTGTCACCATCGGCATCGCTCACACAACGCGCCAGACGTTCGCGCAGCGGTGCCACCACCTCGGTCACGAGCGTGTCGACGGCAGGTGCGATCACCGACGCCTTCTTGGCGGTTCGTTGCGCGGCCGAGACGTCGAGGCCCACCGACACAGCACCAGCAGTCGCAGCGGCGGTCAGTTCCGCGGCGATCGACGACCCGTAGCGCTCGCTCTGCTCGCGTTCGGTCGCCAACATCGAATCGAGCTCGCGGACGGGCTCCTTGCGGCGCAGCGCGTGCAGCACCTCGTTCTGCTCGTCGGCCAGCACCCGCTTGAGCTTGCGCGCTGAGGCGAGGATCAGTGGGGTGAGCGCTTCGTCCCGTCGGGCAAAGGGCGAATCGACCACGTCGACCACGGGTCTCGGTGCATCAGGGGTACTCGCGAACACCGAGACATCACCGATGGCGAGCTCGTGGTCGACCAGGGCGACAGGCAAGTCGTCGGATTCACCGTGAGACGAGGTCGTTGCCGTCGACTTGCGACCCTTTCGCGTGCTGACGCGGACGCCCGTCTCGCCGATGCCGGCTGCCGGAGGGGCCGCGTGTGGCGGTGCCTCGGCGCCCGCCATGGCGCGCTGTGCGACCGAGTCGGCGCGAGCGGCCCGCAGACGGGCGAACAGGTCGTCGGCCGATGTGCGTGCCAACGCGTGAGGTGCGGCCGGATCGCCGGAGCCGGCATCGTCGGGCTCGACGAGGTCGTGGTTCGAATCGCTCTCGGTCCCGACGCCACCGTCGGCGTGGCGATGAGCACCGAAATCGATCACCTCGACCACCTCATCGTGGTCGGCCGTACCGCGACGTTCGCCCTCGGTGGCGAACAGCGAGACCACCGGAGCGGGCTCACGGTCATCACCGTCATCGGTCGTGGCTGGATCGTGTGGGGAGATGTCGAGCATCACCACCCGCTCACCGTTGTCGTCACCGTCATCGGCACCTGCGTCATCGGCAGCTGCGTCATCAACAACTGCGTCATCAACAACTGCGTCATCGACAACTGCGTCATCGACAACGACGACGATTCCGTCTTCCATCTCGTCGTCGATCGCCAGTGACCCGGCGTCGCTCTCGGCTCCCTGTTCAGCCTCGAGTTCAGCCTCGAGTTCAGCCCCGAGTTCAGCTTCGAAGTCGGCCTCGAAATCGGCATCTTCGTAGATCGTGACCGACGGATCGCCATGCTCGACCGACGCGCGATCGGCATGTTCTTGCGTGACGGCCAGCGCCACCGTGGCATCCGGGTCGGCCTCGGCTTCGAACGGATCGACGGGGGCGGCCTGTCGCTCAGGTGGCCGCGGCGTGTTCGGCAGCATCAGCGGCACCGGCCCGGTGGTGGGCGACAGGTTCACGTACTCACTCGGCTCGCCCAACGGGGTCAGTTCCGCCATCACGTCGACCGCCACGAGACGCGAGCGTTCGAACGACTGCAACAGACGATCACGGCCGTGGATGAGCTGCTCGATCTGCTGACGGGCGATCTCGCGCCGGCGAGCCAGCTCGTTCAGGACCCGCTCGCGGTAGGCGCGCGCCTCGTTGACCATCTCGCGCCCTTGCTGCTTGGCCATCTCCAGCTCGGACTCGGCGTCGGCGGTGGCGTCGGTGCGCCGGCGAGCGGCCTCGATCTCGGCGGCCTCGCGCACTCGTTGCGCCTCGTCGGCGGCTTCGCGCAGCAGCCTCGCCGCGTTCTCCTCGGATCGAACCTTGATCTGCGACGCGCCATCACGGGCCGTGTGCAGGATCCGCGCCGCTTCCTCGCCCAGCATCTTCGTGACGAGCTCTTCGTCGAGTGCGACCGAGGTGGGGGACGTGCTTCGTTGAGCGGTGCGGAGCTCGCGCTCGAGGAATCGTTCGCGCTCTTGCAGACGTGCCATCTCGGCCGCGACCATCCGCAAGAACTCACGCACTTCGTTCGTCTCGAAGCCCTTGCGTGCCGTCGTGAACGACGCTGACGCCACCGAGCTCGGCGCCGACGGATCTGGTCGAGTGAAGGAGATGGCCATCGGGCTTCCAGCGTAGGTCTCCAGCACCCCTGTGTGGTGGCATGCCCATTCCCGTCCACGGCGCCGATCGCCCCTGTGTTCCGTCGCCGGTGTGTGCTGCCGGACCGGCCGCCCGACTCAAGCCCCGTATGGATCTCGTGCTCTCGGCGACCGATCAGCTGGAGGGTTCGAAATCCGCACCGGGTGTACCGAGCTCGAGCCCGTTGCCGCCGAGGTCGGCCAGCGCTGCGAGCGCCTGCTCGAGATCGTCGACAGGCACGATCGTGACCTCGTCGCCGGCCACCTCCCGGGCTCGGGCGAGGTCGGCCTCGCCTTGCTCGCTGGGCACGATGAACACCTTGGCGCCCTGCTGGCGCACGGCCGACACCTTCTGCGCCAGGCCGCCGATGGCCCCCACGGTTCCGTCGATACGAATGGTTCCGGTGACGGCCACCTTCGTCCCGCCGGTGAGCTCGCCGGGAGTGAGCTCGTCGATGAGCGTGAGCGTGAACGCCAGCCCGGCTGACGGACCACCGATCGCGCCGCTGTCGATGTCGACCTCGAACGGGAGGTCGGCCGAGGCGGTGTCGAACGGCTGGAAACCGATGATCGTGCGGTCGGTGCCATCGTTCGAGGCGATCAACTCGACCTTGCCGCGCTTGGTGCCGTCGCCCGGCCGCTCGAACTCGATCTCGATCGTGTCGCCAGGTTCGTGGCGTTCGAGGATCGGGCCGAGATCTTCGAGGGTCTCGAGCGTGTCGCCGTCGACGACGAGCAGCTTGTCGCCCGCGTCGAGCAGATCGTCGGACGGCGCATAGTCGACGCAGGTGGTACCGGCCTCGTCGGCTTCCAAACAGACGAGATCGGCAACGATCACGTCGCCCGGGATGATCTCGGCCGGGTAGCCGAGACGGCTGAGCGCCACGTACTCGGCGGTCTCCTTCGCCGTTCGCATCATCTCGACGCTGAACTGGCGCTGCTGGTCGGGGGTCTGGGTGCCGAACTTGTCGTCGCGACTGAGGAACCCGACTTCGGGCTCCGAATCACCGATGAACCAATCCAGGAGCGTGATCTCCGGCTCGCGGACGGTGACGAACAGGAACTCACCCTCGGCCGGATAGCGCTCCACCGCGTCGAACGCCAGTCGCGACGCGACGGGCTCGGCGTCAGCCGGCACCAGCGCGAACTCCGCCTCCTGGCCGGCGGCGTTCTCCGCGGCGAGGCTGGCCGGCAGCACGCTCACCACCAGGATCGCACCGACCACGCCGAGGGCGACCGCTGCGAGGGGAATCGCCCACACACGATGAGACCGGTCGGGCGGCCGGACGGCGCGCGTCCGGCCCGGTACCATCTCGTGTTGCGTGTCGTTGTCTGAGCTCACCACTGCCTCGGCCTGGATTGCCGGTCTGGCGATCGTTGCGCTGATCGCCGCCGGGTGGCGCAAGCCTGCCAGAGCGAGCGCCCTTCCCGCACGCGAGCGACGCTGGTCACGCGAGCGTCCGACCATCGAGGTGGCCGAGGCCGACGCCACGCTCCACCAAGCCACGCCTCCGTGGCGCAAGGTGTGGGCGCTGGTCGCGGGCAGCGCGCTCGCGATCACGATCGGCGCAGTCATCGCCACCGTGGTCTCGTTCGGCATCGCCTTCACGGTCATCCGCCTCACCGACATGCTCCGGCGATGAACGCGCCTCAGCGTCTCCCACCCCCGACGCCCACCCCAACCCAAGGCATGCTCCGGCGATGAACCCACGATGGCGACAGCTCGCCGCGGCCGGGCACCTGGGCGATGCCGTATTGGCACGCGCCGCACTCGCCGATGCCGACCCTGCCGCCAGGGAGCTCGCCCTCGGCGCGTTGCATCGACTCGACGATCTCTCCACGGACGAGCTGCGAGCAGCACTCGCGGACGAGGTCGCCAGCGTCCGGCGGCGCGCGGTCGAGCTCGCGGCGTTGCGACCAGGCACCGATGTGCTGCCCTCCCTCGCAGATCCCGACCCCACCGTGGTGGAGATGGCGGCGTGGGCGTGCGGCGAACACGAAGCCGTGACCGACGAAACCCTCGATCGATTGATCGAACTCGCCACCACGTCCGACGTCGCGCTCGTGCGCGAGGCGTGCATCGCCTCCCTCGGCGCGATCGGCGATGAGCGCGGGCTGCCGGCGATCCTGGCAGGCTGTGCCGACTCGCCCGCCGTGCGGCGTCGAGCAGTGCTGGCCCTTGCACCGTTCGACGGCAGCGAGGTGGAGGCTGCCCTCGATCGGGCGCTGACAGACCGCGACTGGCAGGTTCGACAAGCCGCCGAGGACCTCCGCCGCGCCGCCGGCACGTGAGGGTCCGACGGATCGCCCGGCCGGACCATCGACCTGATCGGCCGGCTCGGGGCCGCGTCAGAAGTCGTACCGGTAGACGTTCGTCTCGCGCGCGGTGAAGCCGATGCGTTGGTACAGCCGGTTCGCTGCCTCACGCGAGGGACGGCTGGTCAGGCTGACGCCTTTCACCCCACGAGCGCTCGCGTCGTCGAGCGCGGCTCGATTCAACAGCTCGCCGATGCCATGTCCACGAGCTGCCTCGTCCACCACCACATCCTCGATCCAGGCCTTGATGCCCGTGGGGATGCGGTAGAGCACGAGGGTGAGGCTGCCGACGATCGCCCCGTCGAGTCGCGCGACGAACAGAGACGAGTCGGGATCAGCCGTGATCGCCGCCAACGCCTCGAGATCGGGCGGCGCAGACGACGACAGCTGCGGCAGGATGCGGGCGATGCCCTCGCGCAGCTCTTCGGTGGCAACGGTTGCGATCTCGATGACGACACTCACGATCTGCACGCTACTGGGGTGCCCCGCCGCGCCGCTGGACTCCCGATTCGCCCGACCACCCGGCCTAGCGTGCCCACATGGACGCACCCACCATCTCCGCGCTCGCTCGACGTCTGGGCTCGGTGCTCGAGCCCGTGATCGGCCAGGTGTACTTCTCTCCCGAGTGCCACGCGAACTACGTCGCGCTCGGCTTCGACCCGAGCAGCGGAGTCGCCGGCGGCGTGGCACTTCCCGACGGACCCGCCTACTTCACCAGCCGTGGCTCGGTGATGGGACAGGTGCCGGGTGAGCTGGTGGCAGCGGCGTTCGCCGTCTTCAACCCCGAGGTGGTGGTGCCGTGTGTCTCACTCGGCTGGTCACGAACGGACGCCGCCACGATCTGTGCTGCCCGCGACGACGGCGCCATCGCCCAGCTCCGCCGCATCCTCGGTGATCGGCCCGCCGGTCTCGATCGGGTGAACGACCTGCTGGCGCGCGCCGTCGGCCTGTTGCGACCTGAGGGGCGACCGCTGTTCGCCGGCCTGCTGTCACAGGCGATGCCCGACACCGACCTCGGTGCGATGTGGCGGCGCGGCGACATGCTCCGCGAGTACCGAGGCGACTCGCACACCGCCGCGTGGATCGCCGCGGGCTTCGACGCCACCGAGATCGGGCTGATGAGCGAGTTGTACTGGGGTCTGCCGATGCGTAGCTACAGCCGCACACGCGCGTGGACCGACACCCAGTTCGATGCCGCCCATGCTCGGCTCCAGGCGCGAGACCTCCTCGACGACAACGGCTTCACCGAAGCCGGACGCGCCGCACGCGAAGCGATCGAAGTGCACACCGATGCACAGATGCTCCCGGCGATCGACGCGCTCGGCGACGACATCGAGGAGCTGTTCGCGATCATGACGCCGTGGGGCGCCGCGGTGCGCGATGGCAAGGGTTACCTGTCGTCCGGCCCGCACGACCTGGCGTCGGCCGCCACGGCGGCGCGGCCCTGAACGAGGCTACGGTCCACCCATGATCCTCACGACGCTCGACCGCATCGATCCTGCCGCCTTCGCCGATCGTACCGGCTGGGCCGCAAAGCCCCAGGGTCTGTGCCGCGGGGAGGTGTGCGTCCCCGCTCCGGGTTCGCTGCGCGACGACGGCACCATCGACGTCGAGGTCGCGGCAGCCCGCCTGGGCATGCCCCTGGTGCACGATGCCGAGCACGACGTGTGGGCCGTCGGCCCGGCCACCGCGACCGGCCGCGCGCTCAGTACGGCCGTCGCTGCCGACCCACAGCTCATCGCACGCGACGGCAGCCCGTTCCGCCTCAGCAGCCTGCACGGCCGGAAGGTGTTGCTGGTCGCCTGGTCCAGTTATTGAGGCTGCCGAGCCAGCTTGCCCGGGTGGCAGGCACTGCATGCAGAACTCGAGGCGCTCGGCATCACCGTGGTCACGGTGGCACTCGACGTCGTACCCGAACACACGTACCAATGGATCGACGCTGCGTCTCCGACGCACCCCAGCCTGATCGACACGTTTCACGTCACCGACGACCTGTTCGGATTCGTGAACATTCCCATGGCGATCTGGATCGACGAGACCGGCACCATCGTTCGCCCGGCAGAGGGTGCCTCGATCGAGCGCAGCCCGCTGCGCGACATGGAGATCCCCGACGGATTGCCCGAGCGAATGGACCGGATGTTCCGGGAGGTGAAGAAGATCCCCGACGACGCCGAGGCGTACCGGGCAGCGGTCGTCGATTGGGCGCAGCGCGGTGCGTCATCGCCGTATGTGCTCACCGCGGACGAAGTGATCGCCCGGTCGCAGCCCCGAGGCGACGACGAAGCTCGGGCGGCAGCGTGCTTCGAGCTGGGCGAGCACCTCCGCCGCACGGTCGGCCCCGACGCAGCGGTGCCGTGGTGGCGGGAAGCGCACCGTCTGCATCCGGCGAACTGGACCTACAAGCGCCAAGCCTGGACCCTCGTGACGACGCCGGAGGGCGCGACCGAGAACGATCTGATGCAGGGCCCCAACGACGTGTACGTGGGCAACTGGCTCGACGACGTCATCGCCGCCGGTGGCGGCGAGGCCTACACCGTGGTGCCCCAGCTCGGCGGCTGAGCCGACCGCGACATCTCCCGCGTTCCTCCACCGACGAGAACCATCGACTCATCGGCGGATGGATAACGTGGCGCCCATGGACCACCTGCGATGGCTGGGTCAGCCCGCCTTGCACCGGCCGACCGTGATCGCCGCGTTCACCGGCTGGAATGACGGAGCCGATGCGGCATCGAACGCGATGCGCCATCTCATCGAGGCGTGGGGCGCGACGCCACTCGCCGAGATCGATCCGGAGGAGTTCACGGATTTCGCAACGGTGCGACCCCACGTCCGCCTCGCCGACGGGGTGACCCGATCGATCGTGTGGCCCACGGTCGGAGCGTGGAGCGCGTCGACCCCCGGTGGCGACGTCATCCTCGTCCTCGGTCCCGAACCCGCGTTGCGGTGGCGGCTCTTCGCCCAGCAGGTGATCAACCTCGCGCAGCGGTTCCAGAGCGGTCTCGTGATCACCTTGGGTGCTCTGCTCGCCGACGTGCCGCACACGCGTCCGGTGCAGCTGATCGGGACGGCCACCGATGGCCACCTCATCTCCCGCTTCGACCTGCAGCGCAGCCACTACGAGGGGCCGACGGGCATCGTCGGGGTGTTGCACGACGCCTGTTCGACAGCGGGGCTCGACTCGGCATCGCTGTGGGCGGCCGTGCCGGCATATGCGTCGCAGATCCCGTCGCCGAAGGCCTCGCTGGCGCTCGTCACCCGTGCCTGCGGCATCCTCGGCTCACCCACGCCGGTCGGTCGACTGGCACAGGAGGCCTTCGAGTACGAACAGCGCGTCAATGCGCTCGTGCACGACGACGACGACCTGGTCGGCTACGTCGCCCGACTCGAGACCCTCAGCACCGACGAGGACGATGATGACGACGACGAGGACGAGGACGACGACCTGGTCGGCGGCGAGCTCACCGACCTCGACGACGACGAGTCGGGCGATCTCGACGGCGCCGACAGCGGTCTGGCACCGATCGATCCGGCCGCACTCGACAGTGACGAGTTCATGGCCGAGGTCGAGCAGTTCCTCCGCGACCAGCCCGAGCCCTGACCATCCGGCGGCTCTGACGGCTCTGACGGCTCGGTCGGCGAGCTCGTTCGATCAGTGCGGCTGACCGCGCCAGATCGGTTCGCGCACCGGCTCGAAGGTTGCCTGCACCCGGTCTCCGTCGATCGCCGAGAACGCCTGCGCGCCCCACCAAGCGACCCCGGCGGTCGCTGCGGGCAAGGCATCCCGCGAGTACCAACCCACACCGGAGGTCTCGAGGGGGTGGCCGTTCAGAACACCGCCGACACTGCGACAGTGGAACAACAGCATGTACATCCCGAAACGGGTGAAGCCCATTCGTTGACCGTCGATCACCGACAGCAGTTGCACCGGCTCGCACTCGATGCCGGTCTCTTCGAGCACCTCTTTCACGGCGACCTCTGCCGGCGAGTACCCGACATCGGCCCAGCCGGTCGGGTACAGCCAGATGCCGCTGTCGGCCCGCTGCACCAGCAACACCTCACCCGCCTCGTTGCCGACGATCGCCCCGACGGCCACCTTCGGCGTGACATACCCGGGCACGCCCTCTCCGACCGACTCGAGCCACTCCTGGACGAAGTGGTCCTGTTCGCGGCGAACCTCGAGGGCATCGTCGGCAGCAGCCTTGATGTCGGCGGCCACGTGGAGCACCTCTTCGAACCGTTCCTTCTCGTACAGGCTCTGCGTGAAGCCGAGTCCGGTGCGAGCGATGCCAGCGAGGGTCTCGCTCCAACGCACAAGGTCACGGGTGAAGTCGGGCGGTCCGGCAGCGTCGCTCACGGCATCGACCATACGGCACGCGGCACCGATGGGTCTCGTCGGTCGGTCGGTCCGTCCAGGGGCGCAGCGGGCACCCGGTACCGGTGATCGCCTTCGTACACTGACCGCATGGGCAGGAGGTGGGGGATGAGCCGACGGCGGAGGACGATCGCGTTGGTGGTCGTCGTCGCTCTGGCCTCGTTCGCGACCGCGTGCTCCGATGACGATGCGAGCCCGTCCGAAGACGCGAGCCCCGAGACGAGCGAATCGTTGCCGGACGAATCGCCCGGTTCGTCGGTGGACGACTCGCTCACCGTCGGCGTGCTCCTCCCCCTCACCGGATCGGGCAGCGAGATCGGCACCGTGATGAACGAAGCGGTCGAGATCGCTCGCGCCGAGACCAGCGCGACCGGCGTGCACGGCAAGCCGGTCCGACTCGTCGTCGTCGACGAGTCGACGCTCGACGGGGTCGTCCCGCCGTCGCTCGACGGGATCTTCAGCGAAGAGGTCGACGCGATCATCGGGCCAGCATCGTCGCTGCTTGCGGCACGCCTGCTGCCGATCGCCGTCGGCGACGGCGTCCTCACCTGTTCACCGACGGCGAGCACGCTGGGCCTCGACGGCTTCCCCGACACCGGGCCGCTGTTCGTTCGCACCATCCCGTCCGATTCCCTGCAGGCCAAGGCCTTGGCCAAGATGCTCGACGAGGCCGGCACCGACGTCGTGCTCGCCTTCGTCGATGACGCCTACGGCAGACCGTTCATGGAGAAGGTGAGCGCCGAGCTCGACGCCCTTGGGGTGACGACGAAGGCGACGATCGAATTCGATCCGCAGGAGTCCGACTACGGCCGGGGCGCTGCGGACGTCGCCCGATCCGGATCCGCCACGATCGGTATCATCGGCGATCCCGAGGCCGGCCCGCGGATCGTGCAGGCGGTCGCTGAGGTGATCGACACCGACACCGTGAGCAGCATCTGGATGAACGACGCGATGCGCGTTCCAGAAACGGCGAGCGTGTACCGGCGGCTCGAACCGGCGATCCTGCAGCTGATGCGCGGCGTGTCGCCCCGTTCGACCGTCGGTGCTTCCGAGGGATCCGGTTCGACCGATGGGCTGCCCGACGACGGCCGCTTCTTCGCCGCGAACGCGTACGACTGCATGAACATCATCGCCCTCACCGCCGACCAGGCCGACGTCATCGACGGCGCGGGCATGGCTGATCAGATCGTGCAGGTCACCAGCGGGGGCACCTCCTGCGAATCGTTCACCGAGTGCATCGAGCAACTCGAGAGCGGCCGCTCGATCGACTACGACGGCCCGTCCGGCGAGCTCGACCTCGGACGCAATGGAGACCCGAGCGTCGGGCTGTTCGACGTGTACCACTTCGACGAGCGCGGGCTCGACATGACCGACATCCGTCCCCCGGTTCGTGTCGACAGCCGGACCGGCTGAGCGAGCCCGGACCTCCGATCACCCGGCGTCATCTCACCCGGCGTCATCGATCAGATCTGGACAGCGAGCTGCTCCACCGGTGTCACCATGCCGAAGTAGAACGCTCCGAACTCGCCGTACAACGCCGACGCCTGATCGAACCGCATCGTGTACACGACGTCTTTCAGATCCTCGGGCGTACCGCCGAACAGCGTGACGCCCCACTCGAAGTCGTCGAGGCCGGTGGAGCCCGTGACGTACTGCACGATCCTGCCGGCGAACTTGCGGCCGCTGGTGCCGTGCTCGTGCATCAGGTCCTTGCGTTCGTCGTACGGCAGTGTGAACCAGTTCGCATGGGACTCGCGCTTCTTGCTCATCGGGTAGAAGCACCACGACGTGAGCTCGGCATTCGGCGGGAGGTTCGGATACAGCCGGCCCCGGGTCATCTCCTCGGGCATCCCCTTCGCGTACTCGCTCACCTCGGTGATGCTGACGTAGCTGTCGACCACGTCGAGACCAGCGCGCTGCACAGCGGTCTGGAGGGAGCGCAGCGCGCGCAGGTCGGCGCACATCGCCATCACCGCGACGTCGGCTTTGTGTCCCAGCATCGCGACGGTCACCACTTGACATCCGACTGCTTCGGCCGCCTTCACCGCGCTCACGAGTGCCTCGGGCTCGAACATCGGCGTGGGTTTGCAGAACAGGTGGAGCACACCGAGTCCGGTGCGCAGGCTCACGGGGGCGCTGGAGGCTTCGCTCATGACTCCAGGCTACGGCGTCACGCCCACTCACCCTGCTCGCACCGCGTCGGGCCACCAGACCCGATCGAACGCAATGAACTCAGCTCAGATCGCCCCAGCGCGGATCGTCGGTGATCCGTTCGGGTGCGTACACGTTGAGGCGATCGCGTCGTGTGAAGCCCAACAGGCGCAAGCCCCCTCGCTGGGCGGTCTGCACCGCGAGGCTGGTTGGCGCGCTCACGGCGACCAGCGTGGAGAACCCCGCGGCCCACGCCTTCTGCACGAGCTCGAAGCTCGCTCGCCCGCTGACGAACAGTCCGAGTCCGGTGGCAGGAAGCGATCCATCGAGCAGCATCTTGCCGACGACCTTGTCGACGGCGTTGTGCCGGCCCACGTCCTCGCGAACGAGCAGAACGGTGCCGTCGGCGGTGAACGCTGCTGCGGCATGCACGGCCCCCGTGCTGGCGAACAAGCCCTGGCTGCCCAACACGGCCTCGGACACCGATGCGAGCACGTGTAGCGGGATGGGCGCAGTCTCGGGAAGTGGTTGCAGCAGGTCGCACAGCTGGTCGATCGCTTCGCTTCCGCACAACCCGCAGCTGGACGTTGCGTTGCCCAGCCGTGGTGCTGGAACCGGCGCACGCCCACCTGTCTCGACGGTGACGACGTTGAACGCGGTGTCGCTCGCCGCCCCGTCGGCGCAGTACCGCACGCCGATGACCGGAGCACCGGCGAGCAGACCGTCGCCGTGGCAGAAGCCCGCTGCGAGCTCGTAGTCGTGCCCGGGTGTGCGCATGGTGGTGGCCACACGGTGCCCGTCGAGCTGGATGGTCATCGGTTCTTCGACGATGAGCTCATCGGGGGAACGCCTTGCTCCGGTGCGATCGACGCGGGTGACGAGGTGCGTATCGGTGCGCCGACGGGGAGCCACACCGTGACGGTATCTGCCCGGACGGCGCACGCGGCCCGGCGTGTCCGAGCGGCTCTCCGACACGGAATAGTGTCCAGGCCATGATCACCGCTCCCGTCAACCATGGCCGGATCCTTGCCGCTGAGCTCTTCGGCACTGCCGTGCTCATGATCGGTGGGCCCGGTACTGCCATCCTCGCGCCGGAGGTGGGCCTGCTGGGCATCAGCCTCGCCTTCGGCCTCTCGCTGTTGGTGATGGCCTACGTGATCGGTCCGATCTCGGGCTGCCACATCAACCCCGCCGTCACCCTGGGGTTGTACGTCACGCGCAAGGTCACCGGCATGCACGCGATCTTCGCCGTGATCGGCCAGCTCATCGGGGCGAGCGCCGGAGCTGCGATCGTGTTCGGTATCGCCAACGGACGCGACGAGTTCGTCCGCGGTCAGTTCGCGGCGAACCTCTGGTCCGGTCCGTACTTCGGGCTCGGTGCGGCCATCGTGGTCGAAGTGGTGCTCACCGCCGTACTGGTGGTCGTCGTCCTGGCTGCGTCGACGAGCGGTCGCATCCCCGCCGGCATGGGTGGCCTGGTGGTCGGCTTCACACTCGCGTTGATCCACCTGATCTCGATCCCCGTCGACAACACCTCGGTCAACCCGGCGCGCAGCCTCGCCACCGCGTTGTTCGCTGACCCCGACACCGAGGCGTTGCAGCAGCTGTGGGCATTCATCCTGTTCCCGCTGATCGGCGGCGTCGTCGGCGTCGTCATCTGGCTGATGCTCGATGACACCAGGCTCGAAGACACCGACCTCGTCGAGCTGCCGGGAGCTTCCGATCTGCGCGACGTGCTCGGAAACATCTCCAAGGGCGTCAACGACCTCGGCGACTGAGCCGACCGATCGCTAGCCGATCAACGCCAACAGGTCCGCGCGGCGTTTGGGCCCGAGCGCGGGCTCCGGCGGCCGGTTGTCCCGGTCCTGCCACACCGCCAGCACCCTGGCGCCGACATCGGAATCCTTGATCATGGCATCGGGAGCCGTCAGCAGATTGAGCGCGCGGATGAACGCTCGCAACACCACCGGATCGCGTCGTAGCGCGGGCACCAGCCCGTCGCGGAACACCGCGCGCATGAAGCTGCGCTGGTCATTTGGATC
>JANNQK010000139.1:0-4313 GCA_031400715.1 Actinomycetes bacterium
GCAGGTCGAGCGCGTGGTGCCGCTCGACCTGATCGACGTGGACGGGACCTGTGATGAGCTGGCCGATCTCTACCGCCTGCGGTGTGCCGCCGAGGCGGCGTGAGCGGCCAATCCGATGGGATCGGAGTGCCACGCACCACCCCGGGGTGGCAGCTGGCACTCGGCTCGACCTCGTGGGACTCGGATGGGGGTGTGGGACTCGGGTCGGGGTGTGGGACTCGGGTGGGGGTGTCGGACTCGGGTGCGGGTCAGGTGGGGGTTCGGAAGGCGCCTGAGTTGCGGAGCAGGCGGCGGTGCCAGCGCGACGGTGTGAACAGCACGGCACGTGGCTCGTCTTCGAACATCCAGCGAGCGAAGTTGCGCCTGGTCCAGTCGTTGATGCCCACCAATCGGATCGCTCCACGCGCGCCCCGCTCGCTCCGCAGCGCCCGGGCCAGCGTGGCCGACATCTTGTGGTCTGCGAGGAGGTGATGGCGCACCGAATGCTCGTAGTGCGCACGCGCCGCGTGCGGTTCGAGCGCCCCGGCGACCAGCAACGCCTCAGCGGCCAGCCGCCCCGTGAGGAGAGCCTGGCCGATGCCCTCACCCGTCATCGTGTCGGTCGCCCGAGCTGCATCGCCCACGAACAGCGTTCGATCCGAGGTGAGCGTCGCCCGATCGATCCCCGCGGGGATCGGCCACGCCGTGTGCCGGTCCTCCAGTTCCACATCGGGGCCGAGCGCCTCCACCACGTGCGGGCGTTTCAGGAGGTCGGCCCACAAGCCCTTCATGTCCTGGACGCGACGCTCGCCGTCTCGCTGGATGCCGAACCCGATGTTCACCCGGCCATCGGGCAGCGGGAAGCTCCACATGTACCCGGGGAGCAAGTCGGGTTCGAACCACACGTACAGGCGCTCGCGCGCCGGACCGCTCACCCCACGTGCGTACTGACGGAACGCGTGCCACTCACCCAGGTAACCCGGCTCGGACAGGCCCAACAGCTTGCGCGTGGGAGACCACATGCCATCGGCGGCGATCACATAGCGGCTTCGCACCACCATCGGCACGCCGATGCCCTGATCGGACGCCGTCACTCGGAAGGTGGTGTCGACGTGATCGCCGCGTTGAGCGATGTCGATGACCGACCAGCCTTCGTGCAGGTCGGCGCCGGATCGCACCGCCATCGCCGTGAGCGCCGCGTCCAGTTCGCGTCGAGGCGTGGTCGCGGCGAACATGCCGTCCGGGCCGGATGGGAGTGGGAGCCGCACCTCGCGACCCGACGGTGATCGCAACCAGGCCGCGTCAACGGTCTGCCAACTCGGCACGCTCGCAGGGTCGAAACCGAGGGCGTCCAGTTCGCGAAGAGCCAGCGTGGTGAGTCCGTCGCCACAGCACTTGTCCCGAGGAAACGCAGCCTTGTCGGCGAGCAGCACCCGCCTGCCCGATCGCGCGAGCAGTGCAGCAGCAGTCGCGCCAGCCGGACCGGCCCCGACGATCACCACGTCGACGCTCACATCGACACCATGATCGCTGATCGACCCGAGAGTGCCGAACCCGCGCTGATCGTCGGTGCCGTCGGGCGATGGGGCCTGTTGCCGGCCTCCTGCGTGATCGCTGGGGCGTTCGTCGACGTGATCGGTGGGTCGATCGTTGGGCTGTCCGTGGCCGGCATCGGCCGGGCCATTGAGGGGTCCGACGGCCTGTGTGCGGTTCGTCTCGAGGACCGGGGGAGCGGTGACGTGGTCTCGGCCCGCCGGCGGGTTCGCGTGCGACATCGAGGTTCGAGGTTACGGGTTGGTGATCCGGCCGAGACGGCGAGCGGGCACCAGCCCGTCAGGATGGGGGTCGGATGTGACAGGAGTCGTGTACCGCGCGTGCACGTCGGCCACTCGCTGCCGAATCTCGGGAAGGCGATCGACCACCCGATCACCGGGGCACACCGTGAACGACATGTCCCGATGGGCCGCGATCGTGGGCGTGGTGACGGGTGTGCCGGCGGCCCAGCGTTGCGACCCTCGCGAGACGAACGCGGCCGTGGCTCCCACCGCCACATCGATGCCGTCGCGTCGCGCGATCCATTCGAGCAGCAGTACCAACGAGTCGATCATCGCGTCGCTCGGTGCGGTGGACGTGTAGTCGCCGACGAGACACACCAACTGCGCCCAGCCCTGGCTCCCGCCGGTCGCATCGGCCACCACCGGCCCCGCGAGCGACCCGGCCCGACCTTCCCACACAGCGCCGGTTCGGTCGATGAAGAACTGATAGCAGACATCGGGCCAGCCCTTCGCGGGGCCTGTCTGGTACGCGTATCCGCTGCGCAACACGTCGCGCGTGTCGCGAGCGTCGTTGGGTGACGCCGTGTGATGCACCAGGAGGAACCGCGGGGTCTCGGGCCGTGTCGGACCGGCTGGGAGATCAGCGCCCCACGCATCGCGGGGCAGGATCTCGAGCCCGGCCGCCACGGGAACCGGCGCTGGTCTGGGGCCGGCTGGAGCGACGGCAGCGGCTCGATCTCGATGAAGTGTGTTGGTGCCTCGGCGGTCGCTCGACATCCGACCCAACCCGAACGAGGCGGCCACGACGGACGTGCCCATCGCCGAGATCAACGTCCGACGCGGCACACCTGCGTGGCTCGACGCGCCCGCTGACGGTTCGAGGTGGGGCCAATCGCACACATGCAGACGATACGACCCGCCGACCGTTCGACATGGGTGCGGCGTGCGGCAGCACCTTAGGATGCGACCGCCGTCCGTCGACGGCCGTCGTCCCAGCGTTCTCCCATGTACGGGCCGGCGATCAGAGGACACTGAGGAGTGAACTGATATGAGTCGTTTGTGCGAAGGTCGCGTCGCGATCGTCACCGGTGCCGGTCGCGGGATCGGTCGCGAGCATGCATTGAGCCTGGCGGCCCATGGCGCCAAGGTGGTCGTCAACGACCTCGGCGGCAACGTCGACGGATCGGGCGGAGACCTGAGCCCGGCCGAGCAGGTGGTCGAGGAGATCAAGGGGATGGGCGGCGAGGCGGTCGCCAACGGCGACAGCGTGTCGTCGTGGGAGGGTGCCCAACGCCTGATCAACACCGCGATCGAGTCGTTCGGCGACCTGCACGTCCTGGTGAACAACGCCGGCATTCTTCGCGATCGCGTCCTCGCCAACATGACGGAGGAGGAGTGGGATTCCGTCATCGCCGTCCACCTCAAGGGCACGTTCGCCCCGGCTCGATGGGCCGCTGCGTACTGGCGCGAGCAGAGCAAGGCCGGCCGGCCGACCGACGGGCGGATCATCAACACCACATCGGTGAGCGGCATCTATGGCAACCCCGGGCAGACGAACTACGGCGCCGCCAAGGCCGGTATTGCCTCGTTCAGCAACATCGCCGCGCTCGAGCTCAGCCGCTATGGGGTGACCGTGAATTGCGTGGCTCCGGTGGCCCTCACGCGCATGACCGAAGGCCTCGGCCCGGCGCCGGAGACCGATGAGGAGCGTGAGATGCGTTCTCCACGTTGGATCGCTCCGATCGTCACCTGGCTCGCGTCGACCGAGTCGGCCGGTGTCACCGGTCGGGTGTTCGAGGCGAGCGGGCAGACGCTCGCGATCGCCGAGGGCTGGGTGCGCGGCCCACAGCACGCTCCGATCGAGGACCCCACGCAACTCGGTCCTGTCGTGGAGGGTCTGATCGCCAAAGCCCGCAAGAACTCCGGCATGGATGGTGTGCCGGGTGGGTGGCCCCAGCCGCGCAGCTGATCGCTGCGTCGGCGGTCGGCGCCTCGGTCGTGCTCGACGCCGAGCGCGGCGACTCATGCCTCGGTCGGGTCATGCCTTTTTCGGGTCATGCCTTTTTCGGGTCGAACGTCAAACGGTTGTGCTGCACTGCGACGTCGATCACCTGAGCGAACCGATCGTGGCGACGTGTCGCGGCGCGGGCGCGGTCGGCCAGGGCACCGATCACCATCGGTGACGCGTCGACGTCGAGGTTGATCTTCACGTGCACGTCGCCATGGCGCCGCATCACGACCACGTCGAACGAGCCGCCGGCACACAGATCTGCACACAGATCAGCAGTCGTGTGCCGAATCGCCGCTTCGTAGCCGCGGCAGATGGCATGCTCGGCCGCGTCGGCGAGATCGTAGATCGAACGCTCGTCCGGAACGGACGGATCGATCTCGACCACGCCGACGCGGTGGCGGGAGGCGCACACCGACCCCATCTCCTCGATGCTTCGCCTCCCGTGCGATGACCGAGCGATCACCGCAAGATCCACCGGCGACTCCAGCGGGCACTCGTCGAAGTGCTCGATGCCACGGCACGGGCCGCCCGAGCGATCGTTGCACGAC
>JANNQK010000140.1:0-8746 GCA_031400715.1 Actinomycetes bacterium
GTCGAAGGCCACGGTGAACACCATGCCCGTGTTGTTGCGCGTGTCGCGCAGGGCCTTGCGGATGGCGCGTTGCACGTACTTCGGGGTCCGCGCATCAGGGCTGTCGAAGGGTCGGCCCATCCACTCGATTCGAACGTTCAGCTCATTCAGTTCGGCGACCCGGCCGAACAGCTGCTTGTGCAGACCGAGGATGTGGCGCACCTCGGTGCGGGGCCTCACCCAGTTCTCGGTCGAGAAGCCGAACACGGTGAGCCACCCCACGTTGCGGGTCACCGCCACCCGCACCAGTGCCGCCAGGTTCTCCTCGCCCTCGGTGTGACCGGCAGTGCGCGGCAGATTGCGGCGGCTGGCCCAGCGACCGTTGCCGTCCATGATGCACGCGACATGCATCATGCGCGGATGGTCGGCGTCGTGCGCCTCGTCATGTGTGGCGCGAGAGTCAGAAGAGGCAGGCGGAGCGGTGATCGCGCCACGATAACCCTCGCGCCGACGTCGGTCACGGCCGGTCGATTCACCGTATGACCAACGCCGACACCTGACCTGGAACTTCCCAGCGGTGGCGCTCCAGGTGTTCACGATCCAGCCCTCGGCCGTGGGAGAATGAGCCACATGCCCACCCCTTCGACGACCGACGACGAGCAGCAAGAGCTGCATCACGTCATGGTCGTGGGGGGCACCGTGGTGGAGTGGGGTCGTCTGACCGACGAGCAGTGGCAGCACCGCCTCCGCACGCTCGGGACGCTGGCCGGCTCGGCGGGTGCTCGATGGCTCACGCTGCGTCCGTTCGAGCGCGGCGAAGGTGCCGACAGCGCTCGTCCGGTACATCACGACGTGGTTCAGCTCGAGAAGTGCACGGTGATCGTCGACCCCACTCCGGATGGCCGAGAACGGCTGGTCGTGGCGCTGCGCAAGCTGGCGGAGAACGACCAGCTCAGCGAGGCGGCCGTCGCCGCAGCCCTGCTGTCGCCGGCTGCAACCGAACCCGATCTGGTGCTCTTGCTCGGCACGTCCGATCGGCTCCCCAGCTCTCTGGTGTGGGAGTTGGCCTATGCAGAGATGGTCTACGTGGACACGGCGTGGGCCGATCTCGACGACGCGCATCTGGCCGAGGCCATCGGCGCGTACCGACGACGTCACCGTCGCTTCGGTGGGCTCGACTAGGCGCGACGGTGGCGAACCCCCTGTATCGCGACACCGCTGTGGTGTTGCGCACGTATCGGCTCGGCGAGGCCGATCGGATCATCGTGATGCTGACCGAGCACCACGGCAAGGTGCGCGCCGTCGCCAAGGGTGTCCGCAAGACGATGTCGAAGTTCGGTGCTCGGCTCGAGCCACTCAGCCACGTGCGGCTGCTGATGTACCAAGGGCGCGAGCTCGACATCGTGAGCCAGGCCGAGTCGGTCGAGACGCTCGCTCCGTTGGTCGGCGACCTCGACCATCTGACCAACGGCCTGGCGATGGTCGAAGCCGTCGACCAGCTGACGATGGATCGCGAACCCGCTCCACACGTCTATCGCATGCTCGTCGGAGCGCTCCGCACCGTCGCCGAGCGGTCGGGCCCGCTGGTCGTCTCGGCGTTCTACTGGAAGCTGCTCGCCTCCGAGGGTGTGAGCCCGCAACTCGACGAGTGTGTGCGTTGCGGCGAGGTCGAACCACTGGTCGCCTTCGACGTCGCTGAGGGAGGCGTGTTGTGCCGTTCGTGCCGGACGGGAGCACCGATCTCGGCCGACGCGCTGTCGGTGATGAGGATGATCCTGGGTGGCCGGATGAACGAAGCGCTCGATCTTCCCGCCTCGCCGGTCACCCACGAGGTGGCCGGACACGCCAATCGCGCCCTCGAACACCACCTCGAGCGCCGCTTGCGCACCGTTGCGATGTTCGAAGCACACTGATCTGCCCCATGTGACGAGCAGGGTCAACTGGTCGGCGAGCCGAACCGACCGTGGTCGAAGTCGACCATCGCTTGTCGCAGTTCGGCCTGGGTGTTCATGACGAACGGCCCGTAGCGAGCGACAGGTTCGTTCAGCGGTTGGCCGGTGAGCACGATGATCTCGCTGTTGTCGGCCACGCCGGTCACGGTCAACTCACTGCCGTCGATGACGGCCAGCACGCCGTCGGCGACGTCGGTGTCGGCCACCCGTGCGGCGCCCGTCAGCGGGTAGACCAGCACCGTGTGGCCGCTGGGCAGCTGCGTGGTCGCCGATGCGCCGGCCTCGAGCGTGAGGTGGGCGTAGGAGATCGGCGTGTGGGTCCGGCCGGGACCGACCAGGCCGAACAGCTCTCCCGCGATCACGCGGATCTCCGCGCCGGGCTCCGTTCGGCGGGCGACGTGTTCGGCGGCGATGTCCTGATACGCCGGTTCGATCATCTTCTTCGCGGCCGGCAGGTTCACCCACAGCTGCAGGCCGTGCACTCGACCGCCCGCAGCCTGAGCCCGCGGCGAGGGACCTTCCTTGTGCAGCACACCCGAGCCCGCGGTCATCCACTGGGTGTCGCCCGGACCGAGAATGCCGTGATTGCCCATCGAGTCGCGGTGCTCCTCGTCGCCTTCCACGATGTACGTGACCGTTTCGAAGCCGCGATGAGGGTGCCAGGGCGTGCCCTTGGCCTCGCCCGGGGCGAACGTCATCGGGCCGATGTGGTCGAACAGCAGGAACGGATCCATGAACGACAGCGACGCGGTGGGGAAGGGGCGGCGGACGACGAAGCCATCTCCTTCGATCGCGCGCTGAGCCGGGACGAGACGGCTGACGGTGGCCACTGGAGCCTGGCGGTGGGTGTTCCGGGAATGCTCGGTGATCATTGCCCATGCAACGATTGGCAGAGATGAAGTATTCCGCCCGAGTCGCCCGTCAGCAGTCATCGAAGACGTATCCGGGGTTCGATCCGCTGCGGATGCCGTACACCGTGACCTCGGTCGGATCGGGCACCGCGGTCGTGTAGGTCTCGCCATCGAAGGTGCCGAAGAACTCGCCGCTCGACTGCAACACGAGGGTCGCTCCGCCCGACTCGCCGAAGCCCTGCGAGTAGCACCCACCGGGGTTGGCGGTCATCGCGTCGGGGAAGTCCGACCACCGTGCTCCCAGCGGCAGGCTCTGCGTGGTCGTCAGCACCGGCTCGATCGGAGCCTCGGCGCTGAAGTAGTCGTAGCCGACGAACTGCAGTTCCTCCACCGACGCACCCCCGAACGAGATGCAGAAGCCGTTGTCGAAGCACGCCCGACGCAGGAACGGGAAGGCGAAGATCGACTCATCGGCCTCGTTGATGAAGCTGCCGGACTCGTCCGCCGTGGGGAACGTCGCCGAGGTGTCCGTGGCGGGCGCTCCGAGCACAGGTACCAGCACATCGAGCGCAGCCTGGGTGCCAGTGCCGAATGCCACCGGTCCGATCGCTGTGCCCGACAGCTGCAGATCTGCCGCGGTCAGCGGTGCGGTCGTCGTCGTGGGCGCCAGCGTGCTGGTCGGTGCGGAGGTCGTCGTGGGTGCCACGGTGGTGGAGGGCGCCGCCGTCGTGGTGGATGCCGTCGCGGTGGTGGCCGGCGTCGAGTCGGCAGTCGACGACGCCGTCGTGCTGGCAGCGCCCGTCTCATCGCTTCCGCCTCCGCAGGCGCCGGCAAGCAGCGCGACAGCAACGATCGGCAGGGCGCTTCGTGTGGCCTTGCTCAGCCGGGCCCTCGTCCGCAAGGTGGTCTTCATCAGGGTGTTGCTCATCACGGTGTTGCTCATCAAGGGTTCTCCTCTGAACATTGCTCGCCCTGCACATCATGCTTGGGTGAGCGGGCCGGGGAGCGACTCATCGCTCGTCGGTCCGGAATCAGGCCGCTTGAGGTACGGACAGCGCCGTAACCTGTTGGCCGTGCCAGCGACCGACCTCGACCAGATCGTCAACCTCTGCAAGCGCCGTGGCTTCGTGTATCCCTCGGCCGAGATCTACGGCGGATTCCGGTCGAGCTACGACTACGGCCCGCTCGGGTCGCTCATGCTCCGCAACGTGCGTGAGGCGTGGGTGCGCACGATGGTGCAACAGCGCGACGACGTGGTGCTCATCGACGCGGCCATCCTCGGTCCGCCTGCCGTGTTCGAAGCCAGTGGCCATCTCGCCAACTTCAGCGATCCGCTGGTCGACTGCATGAAGTGCAAGCAGCGCTTTCGCGAAGACCACCTCACCGATCCCGACGTCTGTCCGAACTGCGGTGCCAAGGGCTCGTTCACCGAGTCGCGGGCGTTCAACCTCATGTTCAAGACCCAGGCGGGCCCGGTGGAGGGCTCGGGCACCGAGGTCTACATGCGCCCCGAGACGGCTCAGGGCATGTTCGTCAACTTCGTCAACGTGCTGCAGACCAGCCGCAAGAAGCCACCGTTCGGCATCGCCCAGGTGGGCAAGAGCTTCCGCAACGAGATCACGCCGGGCAACTTCATCTTCCGCACCCGCGAGTTCGAGCAGATGGAGTGCGAGTTCTTCGTACCTCCTGCCGACAGCGCCCAGTGGTACGCGTACTGGTGCAACGCTCGCTTCAACTGGTACGTCGACCTCGGCATCCCGGCCGACATGCTGCGCCTGCGCGCCCACGACGCCGACGAGCTCAGCCACTACTCGGCCGGCACCAGCGACGTCGAGTTCATGTACCCGTGGGGCTGGGGTGAGCTCGAGGGCATCGCCCAGCGCACCGACTTCGACCTCAAGCAGCACGCCCAGCACTCGGGCCAGAAGCTCGACTTCTTCGACCAGGCCACCAACGAGCGCTATGTGCCGTACGTGATCGAGCCAGCGGGTGGTGTCAACCGCGCCATGGCTGCGTTCTTGCTGGCTGCGTACGACGAGGACATCGTCAACGACGAACCCCGTCAGGTGCTGCGCCTTCATCCCCGCCTCGCCCCGTACAAGGTCGCCGTGTTGCCGCTCAGCAAGAAAGACACCCTCACCCCGCTCGCGAAGCAGGTGTACGCCACGCTGGCCGATCGCTACATGGTCGACTACGACGAGACACAGGCCATCGGCAAGCGCTATCGCCGCCAGGACGAGATCGGCACACCGCTGTGCGTCACGGTCGACTTCGATTCGTTGGAAGATGCCGCTGTCACCATCCGCGAGCGAGACACAACTGCTCAGGTGCGCGTGCCCATCGCCGATCTCGAAACCGAGATCCGCGCCCGCCTGGGCTTCTGACACTCCCCGGCATCGCTTCTGGTCGCGCATCTCCCCGGCGGGCGTGGGCACACGCAACCAGAATGCACCTGTGCGGCTGCGGGCTGGGTCAGTGAGCGATCGGCAGGCGCACCGTGAAGGTGGTGCCGTGGCCGAGGTCGCTCCTCACCGACACCTCACCCGACATCGCGTCCACCAGTTGGTTCACGATGGCGAGGCCGAGCCCGCTCGAACTCTCGTGTCGTGCCGGTTGCCGGCGCGCCACGTACAGCCGCTCGAACACGTGCGGCAGATCGTCGGGGTCGATGCCCGGACCGTCGTCGGTGACCGTCATGACCGCCCACTCACCATCCGCTGATGTGCGCACCACCACACCCGATGACGAGTACTTCATCGCGTTCTCGATGAGGTTCGCGGCCACCTGACCGAGCCGATCGTGGTCGACCAGCACCGGGAGCGGTTCACCCGTTTCGACGGCGCGGATCAGCAGTCCGCGCTCGGCCGCATCGGGTTCGAAGCCCTGCACCGCCACCGCCGCGAGTTGGCCGAGGTCGACCGGTTCGAGTCTCAACGAGAAGCTCGAGGTCTGCAGTTTGGCGAGGTCGAGGAGATCGGCGACCAGTCGCTCGAGACGGCGTGCCTCTGACGAGATCACCCGGGCGGCTCGCGCCGGATCGCCGGCGCCGTCGGAGATCGCCTCGGCGTAGCCGCGGATGGACGTGAGCGGGGTGCGCAGATCGTGGCTCACCGAGAGCAGGAACTGCTGCTCGAGCGCGCGCGATCGCTCCAACGACTCGGCCATCTCGTTGACGTGCAGCGACAGCTGAACCAACTCGTCCCCGGCTCGGCCGGACGGGGTGGGCAGGCGGGTGTCGAGTTCGCCGGCGGCGATGCGCGTGGTCGCGTCGGATGCAGCGCGGATCGGCTGGGTGACCCGCCGGCCCACCACGATCGCAGCGAGCAAGCCCAACAGGGCCGACGAGATCGCCGCGAGCACGAAGTACCGCGCGGCCGGCCCGAGGCCGGCATTGGCTTCCTGTGACAGCACGATCACGCCGGTTCGGCCGTTGGGCAGATCGAGTGGCGCGGCGGCATACACGAGGTCGCCGTCGTGACCGGTCTGAGGCAGGCCCAGCGTCAACGAGTCGATGTCGAGCATCGTGGCATCGACACCGGCGGGGAGTTGATCGGCTTGGATCGCTCCATCGGCTGTCACGGCGAGCACCGCGAAGCCATCGAGGTCGACGACTCGGCGCAGGAGCGTGAGGTTGCGCAAGCGCTGATCTTGCTGCTCCTCGGTCAGTTCCTCGCCGGTGGACTCGTCGAAGAACAGTGCGACGTTGGCAGCGGTGTTGATCGCCTGATCGCGAAGCGATCCCTCCGTGTCGGCGCGGGCGCGCACGTTGGCGAGCACCAGGGTCCCGAGACCGGCGATCACCAGGGTCGCCGCAACCAGGCCGACCATCAGCACCACGAGACGACGTGTCATCGGCGACCAGCCTGCACCGGAGGTGTGAAGGAGGTGTGACGGTTCATCATCTGGTCGGTCCGAATGGGCGCGGGCTCGATCAGCCGAGCCGGTAGCCGACGCCCCACACGGTCGCCAATGGCAGTTCGTCGCCCAGTTTCTTGCGCAGCTGACGCACATGGACGTCGACGGTTCGGTCGTCGCCGTACCAGTCCACCCCCCACACGCCGTCGAGCAACTGTTGGCGCGACAACGCGATGCCTTGGTTGCGAGCCAGATGTGCGAGCAGCTCGAACTCCTTCGTTGCCAGCGGAACCGACCCTGTTGCCGTACGCACCTCACGGCGCGAGGTGTCGATGCTGATCCCATCGCCGATCTCGAACAACGTCTGCTCACCCGTCGGCGCCGCGACCCCACGGCGAAGGATCGCCTTCACCCGGGCGACGAGCTCACGCGGAGAGAACGGCTTCGTGACGTAGTCGTCGGCGCCGAGTTCGAGGCCGAGCACACGATCGATCTCGCCGTCTCGGGCGGTGAGGAACAAGACGGGCAACGATGCGGTCGCCGGTTCGGCGCGGATCCGTCGGCACACCTCGAAGCCATCGATGCCAGGCAATCCCACGTCGAGCACGCACAGAGCCGGGCGATGCTGTGCGATGAGCTCGAGACCACGGTCGCCGGTCGAGGCCTGCAAGACCCGGAAACCGGCCTCTCGCAGGTACAGGTCGACGAGATCGGCGATGTTCGGATCGTCTTCCACGATCACGATCGACCGTTCGTCATTGCCGGCGGGTGTCGATGGAGTGCCCTGGTTCGCCACGTCGGACATGGTGCCACGCTGGTACCGTGCGCAGGTCGATCCCCGGGATGGGGCATGACCACCGAAGGAGCATCCGGCATGGCCGACGTCGCCGTCATCGCGAAGATCACCGCCCAGGACGGCACGCGTGCCGACCTCGCCGCAGCGCTCCAGGGCGCGCTCGATGCGGCCGAGAACGAGCCGGGCACGATCGCCTACGTGCTGCTCGAAGACGCCGTCGATGCCAACGTGTTGTGGATGTACGAGGTGTACACCGATCAAGCGGCGCTCGACAGCCACATGGCCTCCGAGGCCTTCAAGGCGCTCGGCCCCGCCATCCGGCCCTTCCTGGCCGGCCGTCCCGAGCTCACCTTCTGCAAGCCGATCGGCGGCAAGGGCGCCTGAGCGTCGAGCCGATCCCGACGACCCGACCTCTCCCCACCGCGACTCCCTCGACCTCCCCGATTTCGACCTCGACCTCGACCTGCCTCGACTTTCCTCCACGATCATGGCGACCTACCTCGACCGCATCCTGGCGCACCACCGCGATATCGCAGCGCGCGATGACCGCCCGCTCGACGACCTGATCGACGCGGCCGGGCTGATGTCGCCTGCACGGGGCTTCGTCGAGGCGTTGCGTTCCGGGTCCGGACTCCAGGTCATCAGCGAGATCAAACGCCGCTCGCCGTCGAAGGGCGACCTGAACATCGGGCTCGATCCCGCCGAATGGGCGGTGTCGTACGAGCGCGGCGGGGCTGCGTGCCTCAGCGTGCTCACCGACGCCGAGCACTTCGGTGGATCTGTCTCGGATCTGCAGGCGGCCCGCGCCGCGTGCAGCTTGCCGGTGCTACGCAAGGATTTCACGGTGTCGGCGCACGACGTGTGCGACGCACGGCTGATGGGCGCCGACTGCGTGCTGCTGATCGCCGCAGCCCTCGCCCCTGACGAGCTGGTCTCGTTCCACTCGCTCGCCGTGTCGATCGGTCTCGATGTGCTGGTCGAGATCCACGACGAGCACGAACTCGAGGCGGCACTTGCCGCCGACGCCACGCTGATCGGGGTGAACCAGCGCGACCTCGTGACGTTCGAGGTCGATCACGAACGTGCGTTGCGGATGGCAGCTGTCATTCCCGGCACGGTGGTGAAGGTGGCCGAGAGCGGCGTGCGGGGAGCGCACGACGCCGCCGCGCTCCACGGCGCTGGTTACCACGCGGTGTTGGTGGGGGAGACCCTCGTCACCAGCGCTGACCCCGCGGCCACCATCGCGCTCCTCCGCGGCGCTCGCTGAGGTCGTCGGACGAACGTCACGTCGGGTCAGCCCGAAACCGGCGGAA
>JANNQK010000141.1:0-3817 GCA_031400715.1 Actinomycetes bacterium
GCTTCGACGCCGCGGCCGACTTCCCGCGTGAGCTGTCGCTCCACAAGAAGCACCAGATGGCCTGTGGCCGGCCCGTTGGGCTTCGACGCTGACCTGTCCGCGTCGACGAAGGTAGCGGGTGAACAGGAAGCCGTCGTCCTCCAGGACGTGGGCCAGGTCCATGCGGTGCAGCAGCGGTGGTGCGCCAGCGGTGACCCGGTACCCATCGCCGCCGCTGATCACGGGTGAGATCGTCAGGTTCAGCTCATCGATCACATCGGCCGTCGCCAGCGCCGCGTTGAGGCCCGCGCCGCCTTCGGCCTGGACGAAGGTCGCGCCCATCGCATCGCCCAGCTTGATCAGCGCGGCAGCGAAGTCGACGTCGCCGATACCGGCCCGAATCGAGTCGACGGGGAGGGCCGGTGCCGACTCCGGCACGATGACGAAGCCGGCACCGCTGGTGAACAACTCCGTGGTGAAGTCGATGCCGGTGCCGGTGCGCGACACCACTCCAAGTCGTTGGCCCGGTTTGCTCGGCGTTCCGTAGCCCTCGATGCGCACGGTCGACGCCCCGACCACGATCACGTCGGCGAGTCGACGCAGGCCGAGCAGGACCTCGGTGTCAGCGGGGCTCGACAGCGCCCGCGAGTTGTCGTCCACGACCGTCGAGCCGTCGAGTCCCGACACCATGCACAAGCCGACCCACGGCCGACCATCGACCACCGATCGAGGGACCCCGTATGCCTCGTCGACGGTGATGTGATCGACAGGGTCGGGCAGCAAGCGACGCATGGGCGCGATGATGTCAGCCATGGCGACCTCACGAGGCATCACGGCGGCAGACCCAGGACCCGACAGCGCGCCCGGCGGCGAACTCGAGCCCTCGTCCACGCGGACTGCGTTCCGCACGTGCCCGTTGTGCGAAGCCGGCTGCGGTCTCGAGATCACCGTCAAACGATCGGCGGATGGTTTCGAGCACGTCTCGCGCATCCGCGGTGACATGGACGACGTCTTCTCCAAGGGCTTCATCTGCCCCAAGGGTTCGACGCTCAGACAGCTCCACGAAGATCCGGATCGGGTGCGCCGACCACTGGTGAAGCGCAACGGCGTGCATGTGGAAGTCGAGTGGTCGGACGCGTGGGCCGAGGTGGAGCGCGGCCTGCTCGGGGTGATCGAACGACACGGCCGCCAGGCGGTCGGCGTGTACATCGGTAACCCGAACGCCCACAACCTGGCGGGGATGACGTTCGGTCGTTCCGTGATGCACTCGCTCGGCACGCGCAACATCTTCTCGGCCTCGACCGTCGATCAGATGCCCCGCCAGGTTGCGGCCGCCTATGTGTTCGGGAGCGGATCCGCCGTGCCGGTGCCAGATCTCGATCGCACCGATCACCTGATGATCCTCGGGGCGAACCCGTACGCCTCCAACGGCAGTCTGTGCACCGCCCCCGACTTCCCCGGCCGGATCGAGGCCATCCGCGCTCGAGATGGCAAGGTCGTCGTGGTCGACCCGCGTCGGACTCGAACGGCCGATGAAGCCGACGAGTGGCTGGCGATCCGCCCGGGCACCGACGCGTTGTTCCTGGCCGCGATGGTGCAGGTGGTCTCGAGCGAGGGGTTGGTGAGTGTGCCTGCACACCTCGTCGCGCACGTTCGCGGCCTCGCCGAGGTGCTCGCCGCGTGTGCGCCGTTCACCCCGGAGACCGTCGCCGCGGCAACCGGCCTCGCGCCCGAGGTGATCCGTCGTTCGGCGCGTGAGCTCGTGGCGGCCGAACGAGCGTCTGTGTACGGACGCATCGGTACCACCACCACCGAGTTCGGCACCACGGCGTCGTGGCTGATCGACGTCGTGAACCTCGTGACCGGCAACCTCGATGTCGTGGGTGGTGCCATGTTCGCCGAGCCGGTCGCGTCTCGACCGCGCAAGCCAGGTGCCGGACCGGGTTTCAGAGTCGGACGCGGGCGGTCTCGAGTGCGGGACCTGCCCGAGGTGATGGGGAGTACCCGGCCGCGGCGATGGCCGACGAGATCACCACACCCGGAACAGGTCAGCTCCGTGCGATGGTCACCATCGCGGGGAACCCGGTGCTCTCCACCCCGAACTCCGAACAGCTCGACGCGGCATTGTCGGAACTGGAGTTCATGGTGAGCGTCGACATCTACCTCAACGAGACCACGCGCCACGCAGATGTGATCCTGCCGAGTCCGTCGGCGTTGCAGAAGAGTCACTACGACCTGTTGTTGCTCCAGTTCGCGGTCAGGAACGTGGCGAACTTCAGCCCACCCGTGCTCGCGCTCGACGACGACCAGCCCGACGAGTGGGAGATCCTGGCCAAGCTCGCGTTGATCGCGCAGGGCGCGGGCGCCGACGCGGACGCAGCGATCGTGGACGACATGATGATCCGCAGCCTGATCGAATCGTTGGTGCGCGACGAGCACTCGTCCGTGTTCGGTCGCGATGCCGAAGATCTGTTGGTCGAGCTGTCGAAGGACGGTCGCCGTGGTCCTGATCGGATGATCGACCTGGCGATTCAGACCGGTCCCTATGGTGCGGCGTTCGGTGCCGGCCCCGTCGACGGGGCCAGTCTCGATCTCCTGCTCGAACACCCGCATGGCGTCGACTTCGGCGCGCTCGAACCTCGGCTCCCCGAGGTCGTTCACACGCCGTCGGGCATGGTCGAGCTCGACCACCCCGTGCTGATGGCCGATCTGGCTCGCCTGTCAGCATCGATCGCTGATCTCACGGAGCGTGAGTTGGTGTTGATCGGTCGACGGCATCTTCGGAGCAACAACTCGTGGATGCACAACGTCGCCGTGCTGGTGAAGGGAACGCCGCGGTGCACCCTGCAGGTGCATCCCGACGACGCGGCGCGCCTCGGTCTGGTCGATGGTGGTCGCGCCCGTGTCACCAGCCGGGTCGGCACGGTGGATGCCCCGGTCGAGGTCACCGACGCGGTGCGACCGGGAGTCGTGAGCCTGCCGCATGGCTGGGGACACGGTCAGGCCGACACGAGGATGCGCGTCGCCGCCGAGCGGGCGGGGACGAACAGCAACGTGCTGACCGATCACGAGTCGATGGACCCGTTGTCCGGGACGTCGGTGCTCAATGGAATCCCGGTCGTCGTCGCTGCCGTCTGAGACGCGTCCCGGTCACGTCGATGTCGTCGAGTGCCGGATCCCGCAGCTCGCCGGTGACGGCGCGCGAACCCTCCTCGGACGCGCCGGCCCGCCTGGCGAGTTCCGGGGCGAGCCGAGCCTGCGCGGCGTGTGGATGCGCGAGTTCCACCAGGTGGGACACGGCGCACCCACACGGCTCATGTCCACAGGAAAGGGCCTCGGTCCACAGATTCGGAGCCGTCACCCACAGGTCCGTCCACAGCATCGGGCGACAATTCACAGCCTTGTCCCTCTTCCTCCACACAGGGCAACGGCCCTAGGTTCTGTTCGGTAGTTGGCAGTGGTGCGCGGCGCGGATGGTCAGTCCGGATGTGTCGGTGGAACACGCGGGGAAACCCGAGTGTGTTCGACGGGTGTTCAGGACTGTGGGGCGAGGGCTCTGTGACCTGTGACCGCGCACCGCTGTCACGCTGCGTGTCTGGCTCGTTGCCTGCCCGGGAGGGTGGTCATTCGTCGGCCTCCGGAACAAAAGCTGTCGAGAGGTCGTTGACAGCCATGTAACTACAGTGCTGTAATCTCTCAACCTCTTGTGGTGGTCGTCGTTGCGGAGACCCTCGGGCTACTACATCTTGTGGTGCAGTGCTGTGCAGTCCGTGTTGCAGGGGATGTGCGAGTTGTGGTGCGAGTTGTGGGTCGGGTCTGGCCCCGTCGACGGGGCCGG
>JANNQK010000142.1:0-2141 GCA_031400715.1 Actinomycetes bacterium
GTGCGCCCCGACGCTTTGCGCCTCCCCGTCGTTGCGTAGCCTCGTGGGGGTGATCCGCCGTGTGGGGAAGAACTTGGCACTCATGCCGACGTCGCTCGACGACGTGTCTCCGGCAGCCGTCGATCTCGAGCGAGACGGCTACGCCGTGCTTCGGAGCGTGTTGTCCGCCGACGAGATCGGCTAGCTGAGCGACGAGTACGACCGCCTGTTCCGCGACCAACCCCCCGAGCGGGAGCGGGTCGATCGCGACGAGTTCCGCTACGCGGTGCTCAACCGCAGCGAGCCGTCACGCCGGGCGATGAGCCACCCGCGCATCCTCGCTGCGATCGAGCCCTTGCTGGGTGGCGATTGCCACGTGATCGCCAACACCCTGTGGCACAACACGCCGGAGTTCGCGGGTGGCCCGTGGCACTGCGATGCCGGACCGCACGTGCCGCGACCCGCCGACGTGCCGTGGGACGATCGCATCCCCTACCCGGTCTTCGCGATCGGTGCGCACCTCTTGCTGCGCGAGTGTCGTGTCCCCGACGGCCCGACGGCGGTCGTGCCCGGGAGCCATCGTTCGGGCCGGTTGGCCCCGTCATCACGAATCCACGATCCCGAGCTCACCTACGACGGACGTCCTCCGGTCCTGCTCGAAGGCGCCGCCGGCGATGTGGCGTTGTTCGTCAGCGATGCGTGGCATCGCGGTACTCCGGCGAGCGGTGGACGAGGCCGGTTGTTCCTCCAGGTTCACTACGGCCGGCGCGACGTCGCCCAGCGGATCCTGACGACCGACCTGGTGAATCACCTCTCCGCCGAAGCCGCCGAGTGGGCAGACACCACCCGACGGCGCGATCTGGTCGGATTGCACGACCCGTACTTCTACGACGGCTGAACCTGCGGCACTAGTTTCGGGACATGAGCGCTCCCTCCACCGCCCAGGCCTCCGCCTTCTCCCCGACCCGTGTGGTCACCGACCTGCGCACCCTTGCCGACCGGACCGGTGGTCCCGAGGGCAGCCGGCGGTTGGCGTGGACCCCCGAGTGGTTGGCGGCTCGAGCGCTGCTGCGCGAGTCGCTCACCGGCCTCCCCGTCGAGGTCGACGAGGACGAGGCCGGGAACCTGTGGGCCGTCCTGCGCGGCGAGCGTCCCGAGATGCTCGTCGTGGGTTCGCACCTCGACAGCGTGCCCAAGGGTGGCTGGCTCGATGGGGCGCTCGGCGTGATGGCCGGGCTCGAGTTGCTCCGTTCCCTCGCCGCCGAGGGCACACCGCAGGTGACCGTGGCGCTCGTCGACTGGGCCGATGAGGAGGGCGCGCGGTTCAGTCGCAGCCTGTTCGGCTCGGCAGCATGTGTCGGCACGCTCGACATCGAGGTGCTCCGCGGCCTCACCGACAAAGAAGGCGGCAAGCTGCCCGAGATCCTCGCCCAGCACGGGGTCGACATCGACAACCTCGACGGCGCCCGCACCCGCATGACCGACGTGAAGGCGTACATCGAGGTGCACATCGAGCAGGGACCGGTCCTGGAGTCGATGGGCAAGGGCATCTGCACCGTCACGGGCACGAAGGGCATCGAGCGCGAACGGCTGATCTTCCGCGGTCAAGCCGCACACGCCGGCACGATGCCGATGGAGATGCGCCGCGACAGCTTCCGGGCCGCATCTCGTTTCGCGCTCGCGATCGCCGAGATCGGCGAACGTCACGACGGGGTCACCACGGTCGGTCACGTCCAGTGCTGGCCCGGTGTGGTGACGGCGGTGGCCGGCGAGACGCGGATCACGATGGACATGCGCCACATCTCGGCCGCGTCGCTCCAGGCGATGTTCGACGAAGCCCACGCGGCGGCAACCGCCGCGGCCGATGCCGAAGGCTGCACGATCGAGTGGGAACACATCTTCCGCATCCCGCCGATGCCGTTCCACCCGGCGCTGCTCGACGCAGCTCGCCTGTCGGTGCGCGAGGTGGAAGGTCACGACGTCGAGTTGCCCAGTGGCGCACTCCACGACGCGAGCGAGATGGCGCGCGAAGTGCCGACGGTGATGATCTTCTCGTCGTCGACGAACGGCCTCAGCCACACCAAGGAAGAGGACACACCCGACGACCACCTCCACATGGCTGCCGATGCCTTTCATCGCACCTGTCGCCGGGCCATCGACCT